>JAEDKS010000196.1 GCA_016295665.1 Clostridia bacterium | reverse complement strand
AACATCCACCCCTGTAGCAACATCGACCCCGGCTCCGACGGCTTGCCCGCATACCAACAAAACCCCCACGGGCGCAAGCTCGACTGTTGCTATAATCAACGGGTATGATGAAACCTACCACTGGGGCACCATTCGCCGGGTGGAGGGCTATGTCTGCGATGACTGCGGAGCAAGCCTGGATGTCAGCTCCCAGATTTCCAAGGAAGAGCATCGCATGAATGCCAGCGGCAAGTGCACGGTCTGCGGCTATACCGAGGTGCAGGCGACGGAGATTCCTACGGCAACGCCTACCGTAGTGCCTACTGCGGTTCCTACCGAAGCCCCGACCATGGCACCGACGGATCTGCCCACTGTTGTCCCCACGACTGAGCCGACCGTGGCCCCCACGGCTGAGCCGACTGCCGAACCGACAGCGGCCCCCACGGCTGAGCCGACTGCCGAGCCGACTGCAGAACCCACGGCGGAGCCCACCCCCGAACCGACTGCGGAACCCACCGCCGAGCCGACCGCTGAGCCGGAGGCGACACCCCGCACCCGCTACTACTCCGACAAGCAGCTGCAGGTCGTGGGTCTGGACTGGAACGGAACGGCGGTGCTGCCGGTGGATCTGAGCGCGGAGGGCGTGCAGTCCATTCCGCTGCGGGCCGAGGCGTTCATCGTCGGGCACGCGCTGGTGGAGGTCAGGGGCGGCGAGGTGACCGTGACGCTGGAGATGGAAAAGCAGGTCATGGCGCTGGAGAACGCCGGCTTCTGCTGGCTGGGCAGCCTGGAGGATGCGGTGGAGACGCTGGAGGTGTCCGCGTCCGGCACCGCGCTGCCCGTGCCCGGCGAGGTGGGGCTGCTCTATGTGACCGGCACCGTGCAGCACTGGCAGCGCTACGCCGCCATCAGCGAGTGCCCCACGGTCTACTGGCCCAACCACCACAAGTGGGTGGACTGGCGCAACGAGCACGAGGCGCTGCTGAACCGGGAGTGAGCAGCCCGGTCGGCATGGAATCCACGACAAAAGGCGGGGCCGTTTCTGCGGCGCCCGCCCTTTTTGTCGGCTGGTGGGGTGTCGGGGATGGTCGCGCCGTGCCGGGGGCGCGTCAGCCCTGCTTCACGAAGTCGCTCGCCGGGTGCTTGCACACCGGGCAGATGAAGTCCTCGGGCAGGGTCTCGCCCTCGTACACGTAGCCGCAGACCGTGCAGACCCAGGTGGTCTTGGCGGTCTCGGGCTTGGGCTGGGGCTTGGGCTTGATGTTGGCCTGATAGTAGCTGTAGGTGCAGCTGGGCGTCCTGTCCAGCACCTCCATGTCCGTCACCTGGGCGATGAACAGGGTGTGGGTGCCCAGGTCGATGGTCTGCTCCACCCACGCGCTGATGAACGCGTTGGTGCCCTCGGTGATGTAGGGCACGCCGTTGAAGCCCCGCTTCCACGCGTCGAAGCCCTCGAACTTGTTCACGTCCCGCCCGGACTGGAAGCCGAAGCGCTGGAACAGCGCAAACGGCGCCTTCTCGGACAGCACGCTGACGGTGAACTTCCGGGTGTTCATAATCATGTCGTGGGTGTGGTTCGCCTTGTTCACCGCGATGGAGATGCGGTTGGGCGTGGAGGTCACCTGTCCGGCGGTGTTGATGATGCAGCCGGAGTCCTTGCCGTCCTCGGAAGCGGTCAGGACAAAGAGACCATAGGTCAGCTGGTACATGGCCTTGTTGTTCATGGAAAGCATCCTCCTTTCGGGATAAGATGATTATATCATCAGCGACGTCAAAATGCAACCGGATTCCGACAGAAAACGGCAGGAGATGCCCCGTTTCCCGGGGTACCCCCTGCCGCCGTCCGCAGCGCAATCAGCTGACCTTGCGCAGCTCCTTCACCAGACGCGGGCCGATCAGCGCCGCCACCAGCACGCAGATCACGCACTCGGGCAGCATGTACGCGCCGTTGTAGCAGATGGAGTACAGCACCGGGCTGGTGAAGCCGTAGTAGGTGCAGTACTCCCCGTAGAACACCCAGCCCGACACGAAGGACGCCAGGAACCGGCCCACGCTGCCCGCGACCACGCCCAGCAGCAGCCCCGTCCGCTCGTCCTTCAGCTTCCGGAACAGGCCCGCCAGACCCAGCAGGCCGAACGCCACCGGGTAGTCAATCAGCAGCGGCACCACGCCATAGGCAATCGCACTGCCGCCGTCCAGAATGATCTGCAGAATGCTGTAGATGACGCCCAGGGTCACGCCGGGCACCGTGCCGTAAATATAGGCGAACAGCATCAGCGGCAGCATGCTGGCGGGGGTGATGGAGCCGCCCATGGGCATCCGGTACAGCCGCACCAGGCTCAGCACGCTGCTCAGCGCGATGCACACCGCGCCCAGGGACACCATGCGCGTCGTCCAGACCGTGCGCTTCTCCCCGCGCACCGCCCGCCACAGCACCACGCCGCCCACCAGCAGCACCGCCAGCAGCACCCAGCCCCACACGGGCATCTCGGCAAACTTCTCGAAGGCGGTCTGCAGCCAGGTGGGCTCCACCTCGGCGGCGGTCTCGACGGCCTCGGTGACGGCCTCCACGGCCTCGGTGGCGGCGGCCTCGGCCTCGCCCTCGGCATGGGCGACGCTCATCAGCCAGTTCAGGTTCAACATGGAAACTCCTCCTTTTCCTTTGCATCCAAAATGAGAAAAACCCGCGTTGTGCGCGGGAAAGCAGGAGAGAAGCCCACCCCCTCCGGGCGGGCCGTTCCGCTTCCCTACGGTAGGATGACCTACACAGGTTCCAAGGGTCAGGTTTCAACCTTCTCAGCGGCAGAGCCGCTCCCCCAGCGGTGGATGCACTTCGGGTACTATCATACGCCCGGACGCGCCGTTTGTCAAGGGGGATGCGATGCGCGTTCGCTTGCAAGGGGGCCCGGGGTGATGTATAATGGAAGCAATCCATCACGAAGGAGCGCCTGACCATGCACCACTTCTTTGCCTACCTCTCCCGGCTGAAGCTGATCCGCCGCTGGAGCCTGATGCGGAACACCCAGCCCGAAAACGACGCCGAGCACTCCCTGCAGGCGGCGATGATCGCCCACGCCCTGGCCCTGATGGCCCGGGATCGCTACGGGCGGGCCGTGAACCCGGAGCACGTGCTGGCGCTGGCGGTGTACCACGACGCCACCGAGGTGCTCACCGGCGACCTGCCCACCCCGGTCAAGTACCACTCCGAGGGGCTCCGCGCCGCCTACGGACAGGTGGAGCAGCTGGCCTCCGAGCGCCTGCTGGCCATGCTGCCGGCATCCATGCGCCCCGCCTATGCCCCCTACCTGGCCCCGGAGGGCGACGCGGAGGAACGGGTGCTGGTCAAGGCGGCGGACAAGCTCTGCGCCTACGTCAAGTGCCTGGAGGAGCAGCGGGCCGGCAACCACGAGTTCGACGCCGCCTGCGACAACATCCGGCGGAGCCTGGAGCAGAACCCCCTGCCCGAGGTGCGGGACTTCCTGCGGGAGTTCGTGCCCTCCTTCACCCTGACGCTGGATGAACTGAACGGAGGGGATGCGGTATGAGGCTGGGCATGAGCACCGCCGCCTTCTACGGCAGGGGGGACACCGAGGCGCTGGCGGCCCGGATGGGCGACTGGGGGCTGGACTGCTGCGAGGTGTTTCTGGAGACGCCCTCGGAGTACACCGCGGCCTTCGGGCGCGTGGTGCGGCAGGCGCTGGCGGGATTGGAGTGCGTGTCCGTCCACCCCATGAGCTCCCAGTTCGAGGCGCAGCTCTACGCCGTCTACCACCGGCAGCGGGAGGACGCGCTG
>JAEDKS010000195.1 GCA_016295665.1 Clostridia bacterium | reverse complement strand
GCCAGCCCCGGACAGCCCGGCGCAGACACCCCTCCCGGGTCATTCCCAGCTTCTCCAGCACCCGGCGGGAAGCCAGGTTCGGCGTAAAGCACCGGGCGGAGACCACCTCGCAGCCAAGCGCCTCAAAGCAGTAATCCATCAGGGCCCGCAGCGCCTCGGTCATCAGCCCCTGCCCGGCCTGCTTCTCGTCCATCCAGTAGGCCAGGATGCGGGCGGGCACCTGATAGCGCAGGTCATCATCCCCGGCGTAGACCATGCCGATGGGTATGCCGGTCTCCTTCAGCACCATACAGAAGGTGCCCGGCTGCTCGCTCTCCCGGCGCACACAGTCAAGCCACTTCTCCGCCGTCATAGGCTGCATGGCGTTGTAGCGCAGCACGTATTCGCTGTCCCGGATGAGGTGCAGGGCGGGCGCATCCCGCTCCTCCACCGGGCGGAGCAGCAGGCGCGGGGTTTGCAGAATCGGCATGGGGGAGCCTCCTTTGTGCCGCCAGGGTGACAAAGAGAAGGAACGCGGGCTGCCCGGCGCCTGCGGAAAGGGCCTGGGCCTGCGCCGGACAGCCCGCTGGGCAGGCTTTGTGATCGCGCTTTATTTCGGCATGGACAGCGCCGCACGGCCCGTGCCCTTCAGGGTCAGGGCGGGGCAGGTGGTGGGCAGGTACAGGCTGTCACCCTTGTGCAGCGTCTTCTCCGTGCCCTCCCAGCACAGGGACAGCTCACCCTCCAGGGCGGTCAGCATACCGAACTGATGCACAGCGGGCACCCGCACTGCGCCGTCCACGTGCATGAGGTCAAGGGTGAAGTACTCCTTGTCCAGCACCCGGGTGCAGGGCGCGTCCGGCGCATGGATGGGATCCAGCGAGAAGGACAGGTCGGTCACGTCCAGCGCCTTGTCCAGATGCAGCTCCCGGCGGTTGCCCTTGGCATCCACCCGATCCCAGTCGTAGAAGCGGTAGGTCACGTCGGAGGACTGCTGAATCTCGTAGAGCAGGATGCCCGCGCCGATGGCATGGACGCAGCCCGCCGGAATGTAGCACACATCGCCGGGCTTCACCTTTACCCGGCGCAGCAGCGGCTCCACGGCGGCACCCTGCTCACAGGCGGCCCGCAGGGTCTCCAGCGAGGTGCCGGGCTTGATGCCGTAGACCAGCTCGCCGTCCTCGGGCGCGTCCAGAATCAGCCACGCCTCCGTTTTGCCCAGCTTGCCCCGCTCGTGGGCCTTGGCATAGGTGTTGTCGGGATGCACCTGCACGGACAGGGACTGCTTGGCGTCGATGAGCTTGAGCAGCAGCGGGAAGGTGCTCAGGGCGTACTTGCCGGCGAACCGCTTGCCGTAGCGCTGAATCAGATCGGACAGGCGCATGCCGCTGTCGTCGGTGGACTCCAGGGTGGGGATGCAGCTGATCTCCAGGCTCTCGCCGGTGGGCACATCCCGGATGGGCTTGTCGTAGTTGCGCAGCAGCTTCTCACCGCCCCAGGGGGTCAGGCTGCCGCCCCGGAAGGCCGGGTGCATGGGCACGGGCAGCATCGGGCAGTCCTCGATGAGCGGCTTCTCGAAGCAGACGAAGGGCTTGGGCCGCTGCGGAATCATGATCTTGCCCGCGGTGCGCATGCCCTGCAGCGCGTAGAAGCGCAGGGCGCTGCTGTTGTCGGTGTAGGTGTCGCAGCGGAGGCAGTCGCAGCCGTCGGTTCGCAGCAGCTCCTCCACGTCCGCCAGCGCCTTGCGGCCCAGGCCCTCGCCCTGCATGTCCGGGCGCACCGCCAGGCGGTGGAAGAAGCCGGGATGCGTGCCAAAGAGCCAGTTGGCCCGGGCGTAGTTCTCGTCCTCGATGGTGTCGGCGGTCACGGCGACCACCACGCCCTTATCGTCGTAGAGGCGGTAGAGCGTGCCGGCCTCGATGCTCCGGGCGATGACCTCCTCGTTGGGATAGGAGCCCCAGTGCCACTGACGCTGACCGTTGGCCTCCATGTGGGCACAGACCAGCTCATAGAACCGGCAGAGGGCCTCCAGATCGGTTTTCCGGGCTTGCTGCAGAATCATGGGAAACGACCTCCTTTGAAATGAATGTTCTTCCATGCTTGCTTCGGGAATCCATATACCGGGGAGGAAACCCTCCCGAACGGGCAGGGGGCGGGTGCGCGGGGGTCAGCGGTCGGCGGAGTACATCTGGTACAGGTGGGCGTACAGGCCGCCCTTCGCCATCAGCTCGGCGTGGGAGCCCATCTCCTCCACGCCCTTCTCCGTCAGCACCCAGATGATGTCGGCACCCTTGATGGTGGTCAGCCGGTGGGCGATGGTGAACACGGTGCGCCCGTGGGCCAGCTTCTCCAGGCTGGCCTGCACCAGGTGCTCGCTCTCGTTGTCGAGGGCGGAGGTGGCCTCGTCCAGAATCAGGATGGGCGGGTTCTTCAGGAACACGCGGGCGATGGAGATGCGCTGCTTCTGTCCGCCGCTCAGGCGCACGCCGCGCTCGCCCACATAGGTGTCGTAGCCGTTGGGCAGGGCCGTGATGAACTCGTGGGCGCCCGCCATCTTCGCGGCCTCCACGACCTCCTCCCGGGACGCGCCGGGCCTGCCGTAGAGGATGTTCTCCATGACGGTGCCGGCGAACAGGTACACATCCTGCTGCACCACGCCGATGGCCTGCCGCAGGGAGCGCTGGGTGAGGGAGCGGATGTCCTGACCGTCGATGAGGATGCGGCCCTCGGTCACGTCGTAGAAGCGGGGAATCAGGCTGCACAGGGTGGTCTTGCCGGAGCCGGAGGGGCCCACCAGCGCGATGGACTGTCCGGGATTTACCTCCAGGGAGAGGTGATGCAGCACCTCGTTGCTGTCGTCGGCGTAGTGGAAGCCCACGTCGTCGAAGGTCACGGCGCCCTGCACGTTCTTCAGCTCCCGGGCGTCCGGGGCATCGACGATGTCCGGCTCCGCGTCCATGATCTCGTAGAAGCGCTCGATGCCGGTCATGCCGCGCTGGAACTGCTCGATGAACTCGACGATGCGCCGGATGGAGTTGAGCAGCACGGTGGCGTAGAGCAGGTAGGCGGTGAAGTCCGCCACGGTCAGCGTGCCCCTGCCGATGAACAGCGCGCCCGCCACCACGATGATGATGTACATCAGGCCGTCAAAGATCCGGTTGGAGGTGCCGAACTCCGCCATGTACTTGTAGCTCAGCTCCTTCAGCTCCAGGAAGCGCTGGTTGCCCCGGGCAAACTTCTCCTCCTCGATCTCCTCGTTGGCGAAGGACTTGACCACCCGGATGCCCAGCAGCGAGTCCTCCACCTGCGCGTTGATCTCGCCCACCTGTCGGTTGCGGTCGCGGAAGGTGGAGCGGAAGCGCTTGTTGTAGTGCCAGGCGAAGGCCAGCATGAAGGGCAGCACGGCGAACATCATCAGCGTCAGGGGCACGTTCATGCCGCACAGCACCACGAAGCTGACCACGATCTTGATGCCTGCGATAAAGAATTCCTCGGGGCAGTGGTGGCAGAACTCCGTCACCTCGAACAGGTCGGAGGTGATGCGGCTCATGATCTGGCCCACCTTGGTCTCACTGTAGTAGCTGAAGGACAGCTTCTGCAGGTGATGGAACAGGTCGGTGCGCATGTCGGTCTCCAGCTTGCTGCCCATGATATGACCGATGGACTGCATATAGTAGTTGGCGGCGGCATCCACCACGCGCAGCAGCATGTACAGGACGCCCAGCCGCAGCACGAAGGACACGGTCAGCAAGGCGGGATCGGTAGCGGCGGCGCCGGTGATTTGCCGGACGATCATGGG
>JAEDKS010000024.1 GCA_016295665.1 Clostridia bacterium | reverse complement strand
GTCCATCCACCAGAAGGAGACGCCCTCCTGCTCCATAGGATGCAGCACGGCATCAAAGTAATGCTCCAGCAGCCGGGGATTGGTCACATCAAAGGGGATGTTCTGCTCCGACGCCGGATCAATGCCCATGCGCCGCGCCATCTCCGGGTAGCAGTCCTCGTGTGCGCTGAAGCCCTCGGCGGGGTGGAGGTTCAGCGTGACAGCCAGCCCCTCCTCGCGCAGGTGCTTCAGCAGGGCGCGGTGATCCGGAAAGAGCTCCGGGTTCCAGCTGAAGCCTGTCCAGCCGGTGCCGTATTTCCGGTCGATGTGCACCTTGTGCCAGTCCATGTCAATGACCGCCACCGAGAATGGGATGCCCTCGGAGCGGAAGCGGGCCATGAGCTGTGTGTATTCCTCCTGGGTGTAGGCGTGGTACCGGCTCCACCAGTTGCCGAGGGCAAACCGTGGCAGCAGCGGAATATGACCGGTCAGGTCGCAGTAGTCCTTCAGCGCGTCCAGATAGCGGTGACGGTGACAGAACAGGTAGGCGTCCGTTCCGGCGGCGGTGCGCGGCTCCACCCAGCCGTCATCCGCCAGAATCAGCGAGGCGCTGTCGTCCAGCACCGCCACGCTGTGCGCGGAGAGAATGCTCGGCTGCAGGGGACAGGCGCCGTTCACCTCGTCCAGCGTGCGAGTGGTGCCGGGCAGCACCGGCGTCTGGTCACCCCAGTGCCAGTCCTGACGGTAGGCCCTGAGACGCAGCAGCAGGCTGCTCCCGGTGAAGGGGCCGCCGGCGTAGCACAGCTCCACCTCGTCGGTCAGGATGCGCAGCGTATGACCGGTTCGCTCCACGGTGAACGCCGGCACGGGAAAGCGACGGTTGACCACCACCTGCGTGGCGCGATCCTCAAAGCAGCCGTCCGCGTGGTACTCCGCCCGGATGAGCGAGGGCGTCAGCACCGTGAAGCGGTAATCCGGCCCCTGTACGACGGCCCCCGGATCACACTCCGGGGTGACGGGGTAGCGGTATTTTTCTGCAATACGTCCCATGCGTGATTCCTCCTCAGATGTCAGCCCTACGGCGGAGGGCCTCCGGACACCGGGCTTGCGGGCTTTTCCCCATAAGGATAGCACGCAACCCCGGCGGCGTCAATCGGGAAAGTCGACCCGGCGCGCCGGAAGCAGGGAAAAGGCAGAGAAGGGAGCCCCCTCTCTGCCGAGTGCTTCTGTGCAGTCTGCGCTCATTCCGCGTCGGTCATGGCGCCCAGGGTCACGGTGGCCTCCGGCAGCGGCTCAAGCTCGCAGAGACCGACCCATTCCATGGTCAGGGTGACGGCTTCGTCGCCGCGCACATCCCGCAGGGCCAGCCGGTCGGCGGTGACATAGGCCAGCTTCAGACCGGCGGTCAGCTGCTCCGGCTTCGCGCCCAGCAGCACGGTGTAGCCGTCCAGCGCGTAGAACAGGCGCTCGCCGTCCAGCACGGCGGTGCCGTCCGGATTGAACACGAAGGTGTGTCCGTCGGCGGACTGCCAGGTCGATAGCAGCTTCCAGCCGGTGCGGTTCATCAGCAGCTCCGTGCCCTCCTGTCCGTGCGCACGGAGCAGATAGGGCAGCGCCTCCGCTTCCATGCCCAGCGCCAGCAGGCGCTCCGCCTCCTCGCGGCAGGCCTCGGCCCGCAGCGCCAGGAGCTGCGCCTGCGCATCCGGCGTGGCGTGCTCCAGCGCCTTCTCCGCGAAGCTCGCAGCCTCCGCGTGGCTTCCGGCATCCTCCAAGGTGCGCCAGGCGGCCTCGCAGGCCTCCGCGTACAGGGCCGGCATCTCCGCATACTGCTCCGGCAGGTTGCCCAGATCCACCTGGGACAGCGCCGCAGCGGCGCCCGCGTAGTCACCGGATGCCATCGCGGCCTTCGCCTGATCCAGCGGGCGCTGGTACACGCCCAGGCAGATGTCCGCCTGCCGCGCCGCATCCTCGTAGTCACCCGCCAGCTGATATTCCGCTGCCGCAGCGGTCAGGTCACCCGCCTCCGCGTGCTGACGGCCCAGCTGGTAGTGCAGTGCCAGCGCCTGTGTGGCGGCGTCGCCGTAGTCGCCCAGCGCCTCGAAAATCCCAATGGCCTCCGCCAGCTCGCCCGCCTCCGCGTGCTGCTGACCCAGACGATAGCGCAGCGCCTGCCCGGCGGCATCGCCGTAATCGCCCAGCGCTTCGTAGGCCGCGATGGCGCCGGTCAGATCACCGCGCTCCGCCATCCGCGCCGCCAGAGCCAGGTCACAGTCCCGAACCCGGTCGGCGGACCGGGCATAATCGCCCAGCTCCACATACAGGGCCCGCGCCTCCTCCACGCTGCCGCTATCCAGCAGCTCTCCCGCGTGGGCGTAGCTCATCGCCTGTGCCTGCGCCGCGCTGTCGGAGTAGTCGCCCAGCGCCGCAAAGGCCGCCGCTGCGCCCTCCTCATCGCCGCTTTCCATCAGCGCCTGCGCCAGGGCATAGCGCAGCGCCAGCGCCCGCTCCGCGCTGTCCTCAAAGCCGTTCAGCGCCTCGAAGGATTCGGCGGCCTTCTCCGTCAGCCCGTCCGCCACCAGCGCCGCCGCCAGGGAGTAGCGCAGCGCCAGCGCCTGATCCGCGCTGTCCTGATAGCCCCCCAGCGCCTCATACAGGGCGATGGCGTCCTCCGTGCTTCCGTCCTCCGCCAGCTTTTTCGCCTGCTGATAGCGTACCTCCAGGGCCCGCACGGCGCTGTCGGCATAATCGCCCAGCGTCTCAAACAGCGCGGCGGCGGCGTCCGCGCTGCCCGCGTTCGCCAGCAGCTCCGCCTGATGGTAGCGCACCTCCAGGGCCCGCGCCGCGCTGTCCTCATAGTCGCCCAGCGCGGCGAAGGCCTCCGCTGCCGCGTCATAGTCGCCGCTGCTCAGCAGCGCCTCCGCCAGCGTGTAGCGGATGCTGCTCAGCTGCTCCCGGCTGTCCTCGTAGTCGCCCAACGCCTCGTACAGCGCTGCGGCCCTCTCCAGCTCGTTGGAGCGCTGGGCCAGCTGCGCCTGCTGATAGCGGGCCTTCTGCAGCTGTGCCACGCTGTCCTCATAGTCGCCCAGCGCATCGAACAGCGCGATGGCGCCGTCCACGTCCAGCTCCTCCAGCAGCGCCAGCGCCTGCTGGTAGCGGGCCTTCTGCAGCTGCGCCGCGCTGTCCTCATAGTCACCCAGCTGCGCAAAGGCGTCCGCAGCGGCCTGATAGCTGCCCTGCTTCATCAGATTGAGGGCCGCGCCGTACTGGCTCTCCTGCCGCAGCTCTCCGGCGCCCGGGTAGTCCTCCGGCAGCTGTGCCAGCAGCGTGCCCGCCAGGTTGAACTCCAGGTCATGAATGGCCTTCCGCGCCTGCTCCAGCAGGCAGGTCTGATACAGCGCCTCGGCGTCACCGTAGCCCTTGATTCGCGCCAGCAGCTCGGCGGCGGTCAGATAGTCGCCGCGCTCCATGGCGGCCTTTGCCGGGTCGTAGATGCACAGCGTCACCTGCTCAGCGGCATCGTTGTAGTCACCCGCCGCCAGGAAGGCCTCACCGGCGGCATCCGTGTCGCCCGCCACCTTCAGCGCCGTGCCCCGCTGATACCAGGCCTGCTTCAGCAGCGCCTCGGCGTCGCCGTAGCTGCTCACCCGGGAGAGCTGCTCAATGGCGGTTTCCGCGTCGCCGCCTGCCAGCGCCAGGCAGCCCAGCTGATACACGGCTTCCGTCAGCCCCGCCGCGCTGTCCTGATAGTCGCCCAGCGCCTCGAAGGCTGCCTCCGCCGCCTCGTAGTCTTTGGCCTCCAGCAGGGCCTGTGCGCGCAGATAGTCGCACCGGGTCACCTGCGCGGCGCTGTCCTGATAATCGCCCAGCGCGGCAAAGAGCGCGGCGGCCTCATCGACCTTCCCCGCCTCCAGCAGCACGCCGGCCCGCTGATACCGTGCCTTCTTCACCTGTTCCGCGCTGTCGGCGTAATCGCCCAGCGCGGCAAAGGCCTGCTCCGCCGCCAGCAGCCTGTCCTCGCTGCCGGTGTCCAGCCCCTCCGCCGCCAGCGCATAGCGGCATTGAAGCAGGTATGCGTCCGCGTCCCGGTAGCCGGGCATGGCGGCGAACACCGCCTCGGCTTCGCTGCTGCGGCCCTCCTCCAGCGCGGTGACGGCCTCCTGGTAGCGCAGATAGGGCATCAGGTGGAACACGCCGCCATAGGCTGCCGCCGCCACCGCCACCACGCCTGCGGCGATGCCGATGCCGATGCGGCGCTTCCTCCGCTTTCTGTCGTATTCCTTCTCACGCTCCGCCTGCTTCTGCGAGGCCTTCTCCCGCACCGCCTTCGTCTGGGCATCCAGCTGGGATTCCTTCTGCTCGATGGTGTTCTTCACGGTCTCCTCGTTGAAGCAACGGAACACCGTCTCCCAGTCCCGGTGGCAGCGGATGCAGCTCCGCTCGCTGATGGGATTGGGCCGACCGCAGACGCACACCCACAGGTTTCCCTGCTGCTGCGGATAGCCCACCGCCGTGTCTCCCGCCAGCGCCCGCAGCCTGTCCAGCTCCCGGCCCTTGGGCAGCACGTTGGAGGTGTAGGTGGTCAGCGCGCCACGGTTCCGGCGCCAGACGGAGCCGTTGTCAAACCAGATTTTCTCAATCAGCACCTCGCAGGACGCGGGCAGGGTCTCCGCGGTCAGCCCGTCCGCCGGCACCGCCACCCGGCAGGTCTTGCCCGGCGCGCACTTCAAATCCCGGGCCCGGAAGCCGAGCCGGGTCTGCTCCGCACCCTGGTCATCCAGCAGCAGCACCGTGGTCTCCACGGAGGTGACCAGCAGGTCGCTCAGGTTGTACAGCGTCAGCTGACAGGCCGGAAACTCCGCCGTGGGCAGCTCGCTCCGCCACAGCTCCATCGGGCATGATAAATCAATCTTCATCGGTATCCACCTCTCCGGCATCGGTTATCGTCTGTGCCCCGGGCCTTGGCTCAGTCCTCCAGATAGAGCATCACTTCATCCAGCTCCATCAGGTCGAAGGTGCAGAGCAGATGCACCACCGTTCCGTCCTCCAGGGCGCAGGTGTAGCGCAGCAGCGTGGTGCCGTCCATACCGTACTCCGCCAGGCCCCAGGGCGCCACGTTCTCGGCGCCGTAGAGCAGCTCGGTGCGTGTCGTGTCGTCAAACTCGTTCTCGCCGTGGCGGAAGCGGTTCAGCACGCTCGGCAGGCTGTCGCCCACGCGAAGGCCACGGGGGCCCTCCAGCGCGTCGGCAAAGATTGTCAGCAGCTCCAGGCGGGCGTTCTCCTTTTTCTCATCGCAGCGGAAGGTCAGCTCGCATCCGTCGAAGGCCAGCACCTGAATGTAGCTGCCGTCATCGTCCTGCATCCAGCTCTCGCTCCGGGCCCTGCCCAGCATCGCCACCGCCTGCTCCGCGCTCATTCCGGGGAAGGACAGTCCGGAGAAGCTCAGATCCTCCGGGCCAAAGGCCGTCAGATCCGTGCCCACATAGCTGGCGGGCACCTGGGTGTAGCCGCTCTCCGCCTGCACCGCCTCCAGCTCCGCGCAGCGATCCAGCAGCGCGTCGGCATCCAGCCGGTCGTTCAGGCCGTAGACCCGGATGG
Source organism: Clostridia bacterium (assembly GCA_016295665.1). Taxonomy (GTDB): domain Bacteria; phylum Bacillota; class Clostridia; order Christensenellales; family Aristaeellaceae; genus HGM11604. The sequence continues at coordinate 13,748 of JAEDKS010000024.1, read as the reverse complement.
CGGAGACCATGTTCTCCTCCAGCAGGTAGGTGACGCCGGCGTTGGCATAGCCCTCACCGCCGGTTTCCAGCGCCTCGCAGGCCGCGTACTCGATCACCTGAATGCGCTGACCGTCCCGCTGCACCCAGCCCCAGTACACGCCCTCGGGCATATCGTCCCGCAGGTACAGCACCGCCGCGTCCTGGGTGCCCGCCAGCGTGTCGTTCTCCGAATAATAGGCAGCGAGCACCTCCTGCGCGTACCGGTCCACCCGGATGCCGCGCGGGCCCTCAATCTCGGAGGTGTACAGCACGATGGCCTGCACCTCGCTCTCCTCCGTCAGCGCCGGAGTATCCAGGTACAGCGTGGCGAAGCTGTACACGAAGGCGTAGCCGTCCTCGGTGTGATAGACCTCCTCCGTGGGATCGTTGAGCAGCTCGCTCCCCCGGGCCTTTTCCAGGCAGCCCTCCGCCCAGGTGCGCAGCTCCTCCCAGCCCAGCGGATCCGCGTCCGCGGCCTCCTCCGCCAGCACGGGCACACACAGGGTCAGCAGCAGCGCCGCCGTCAGCAGGCAAAGCATCTTTTTCAGCATTTCATATCCCTCCGGATGGTTTTCTGGCTTCCGCCGCGCCATCAGCAGCGCTGCGGGCGGGTAGAATCCTCCATCTATTATTGTACAGCAAATTGCCGGTTCTGTACAGGGGATATGACAAAAAAATTACAACTTTTACAAACACGTCACATTTCCATCACGAAGGGAAGTTTTTCCATGTGCTCCCCGGTGCCGCCCCGGTTTCCGGGTGCTTTTCATCCAGATGATGGAAAGTCAGCCCCTTCCGGAGCAATCTGGAAGAACATGCCAGCACAGCAGGCGCGGCACCATGCGTTAGATGGGTGAGAGCGCCACAAAGCGCAGGCGCTCCGAAGCAAAGGAGGATTTCCCATGAAGTACACGTCTCGCAAGAAGCTGCTCGGTCTGACGGCTGCCGCCGTGATGACCCTGGCGCCCCTGTCCTCGCTGGCGGATACCGCTGCCAGCGCCCTGGTGACCGGTGGAAGCCTGAACCTCCGGGAGACCGCGTCCCTGAGCGCCAAGGTGCTGGGCCAGTACCCCACCGGCACGCTGGTGGAGATCGTCGAGAAGGGCGATGAGTGGCACAAGGTGTCCGTCAACGGCAAGGACGGCTACATGATGTCCAAGTACCTGTCCACCGCCACCACCAGCCAGACCGCCACCGTCCGGACCAACACCGGCATCGGTCTGAACGTCCGTGAGGAGCCGAGCCTGCACGGCACCATCATCACCTCCGTGAAGAACGGCGGCACCGTGACCGTGCTGCAGAAGGGCGCCACCTGGTGCCGCGTGTCCGTGGACGGCAAGGAGGGCTTCATGGCCACCCAGTACCTGTCCTTCGGCGGCTCCGGCAGTTCCGGCAGCGGCACGGTCGTCTCCGGCAAGGTGGCGGTGGTGAACAACCCCAAGGCGACCCAGGTGCTGAACCTGCGCCAGTCCCCGTCCCTGAATGCCAAGGTGCTGGCCTACTACCGCAACGGCGCGAAGGTCACCATCCTGCAGGACAGCGGCAGCTGGTACAAGGTGCAGACCGAGGACGGCAAGCTGGGCTACATGATGAAGCAGTACCTGCGCGTCACCGATGAGACCACCCAGGTCAAGCCCTTCACCGCCACCACCATGAACGTGAACGGCGGCAAGATTGTCAACATGCGCGCCGGCGCCAGCCTGAAGGCCAGCATCCTGCGCACCGTGCCCGTGGGCACGAAGGTGACCGTCAAGGAGCACACCACCGACTGGTGCAAGGTCGAGGTGGACGGCCAGGAGGGCTACATCAGCACCTGGTTCCTGAAGTGGTAAGTCATTTCTCTGTACGAAAGCATATGAGCTCATGAACCCTTCTCTCCTCCCTTCTCATCCCATCCGCTGAAGCGTTTCCATCCACGGCGGAACCCATCCAACCCCGGGCGGCAAAGGCGCTGCCCGGGGCCTTTCCTGTCTGCCAAATTGTATTTTTGCTGTTTTTTCACAGAAACAGGGAAACGGAAGCTGCCCGGGAAGCGTCCAATCCTATGAGAGAGGATGTGAAGCAATGCGAGGCATTTTGGGGGTGCTGCTGCTCTGTCTGTTGCTGTGTTCCGTCTCCGCCTGCGCCGACGCGCTGCCCAACGATGCGGTGCTTGCGCGGTTTGATGCCGCGGAGGCGCTCTATCCGGACGGGCGGTACTGGAACAGCCTGCGCGGGGAGGAGCCCGGCGTGGAGGGCTTCTGGTCCACCGTGCCCTGCGAGGGCGGCAGCGTCGCGCAGGGCACCTGCCATAGCCTGTACTTCGGCAACGGCTGGCAGTGCTGGGGCTTTGCCAACGCGGTGGCCTGGACGATGTTTGGCTCGTGCCCGGAGCGGGGCGGCGAGCGCTGCGGCTGGCGTCTGGAGGAGGCAGGCCCGGAGGTGCTGAACCATCTGGAGCCCGGCGATTATGTGCGCAAGCAGACGCCCCGGGGCAACGGGCATTCCTTCATCGTCTGGAAGGTTGTGGGTGAGCGGGTGTACGTTGCCGCGGAGTGCCACGGGCTGGAGGGCTGCCGCATCGACTGGTACGCCTCCAGCTACACCTTCGATGAGCTGCTCCGGGACGAGGAGAACCGGCTGCAGTATGTGTGGCATCACCCCGGGCCATCCACCGCCATCGCGCTGCCCCGCCCCGACCACCGGCTGCTGCAGAGCGTGCTGCTTTCAGGCAGCTGGGCATGGCTTCTGCAAGAAAAATAGAGAGATAGGAAAGAAAAATTCCATGTTCCCCTTGCAAACCTATGTTCGGTGTGCTATTCTTTTCTCTGTGCCGGTTTCTCAAGGTGCCCGGCATATGACAGACAGAAGCAAGAGAGGAAGATCAAGACCATGGCGACAAAGAAGGCCCCCAAGGCCGAGGTGCCGGAGAAGAACGGCCCGCAGGCAGAAAAACTGAAGGCACTGGAGCACGCGCTGGCCGACCTGGACAAGCAGTACGGCAAGGGCTCCGTGATGAAGCTGGGTGAATCCACCCATCAGGAGCTGGCGGTCATCCCCACGGGCTGCCTGACGCTGGATGCGGCGCTGGGTGTGGGCGGCATTCCCCGCGGTCGCATCGTGGAGATCTTCGGACCGGAATCCTCCGGCAAGACCACGGTGGCGCTGCACATCGTGGCGCAGGCGCAGAAGATGGGCGGCATCGCGGCCTTCGTGGACGCGGAGCATGCCCTTGACCCGGTCTATGCCCGGAAGCTGGGCGTCAACATCGACGAGCTGTACATCTCCCAGCCCGACACCGGTGAGCAGGCGCTGGAGATCGTCGAGGCGCTGGTTCGCTCCGGTGCGCTGGACGTGGTGGTCATCGACTCCGTGGCGGCGCTGGTGCCCAAGGCCGAGATCGAGGGCGAGATGGGCGACAGCTTTGTGGGCCTGCAGGCCCGCCTGATGAGCCAGGCCCTGCGCAAGCTGACCGGCATCATCAACAAGACCGGCTGCATTGCCATCTTCATCAACCAGCTCCGCGAGAAGGTGGGCGTGATGTACGGCAACCCCGAAACCACCACCGGCGGTCGTGCGCTGAAGTTCTATTCCACCATCCGCATGGACGTGCGCCGCGGTGAGCAGCTGAAGAACGGCAGCGAGGTGGTGGGCAACCACACCAAGATCAAGATCGTGAAGAACAAGGTGTCCCCGCCCTTCCGCACGGCGGAGTTCGACATCGTGTACGGCGAGGGCATCAGCCGCGAGGGCACGCTGCTGGATATGGCGGTGGAGCGCGACATCATCCACAAGAGCGGCGCCTGGTTCTCCTACAAGGATCAGCGTATCGGTCAGGGCCGCGAGAACACCCGCCTGTACCTGCGTGACCATCCCGAGATCACCGACGAAATCGACGCGGTTCTGCGCAAGGAGCTGTTCACCGGCACCAGCGACCTGCCCACCGAGGAGCCCGACGCCGAGGAGAACCTCCAGGAGGAAGCTGACGAGGATCTGCTCGCCCTGCTGGAGGAGGAGGACGGTGGCATGGAGGAGTGATCCTCCCTGCACCGCGTTCCCATGCCTGCTCTGTGAAGCTGATGGAAGGGGGCTTTTCCTGTGTTGATTGCTGATACCCACTCGGATACGCTCTATGCGCTGGGCGTTCACCACGCCGACTTTGACGCGCTCTGCATCACGCCGCAGCGCCTGCGGGATGGCGGCGTGACCCTGCAGACCTTTGCGCTCTGGTCCGGCCCCAGGGGCAACCAGGGCGACTACCGGGGCATCGCGGCGGCGGAGCTCGCCCAGGTCGCCACGCTGCGGGAGCGCGGCCTGCGTCAGGTGGATGATCCCGCCGACGCCAGGGAGGGCGAAAACTGCTTCATGCTGTCCCTGGAGGGCTGCGAGGTGTTTGAGGACGGCGTGTCCGCCGTGTCCGACTGGCGCGAAAAGGGCATCCGGATGGCGGCGCTGGTCTGGAACAACCCCAACGCCATCGGCTTTCCCGCCAAGGGCGGCAGCCGCGAGGGGCTGACCCCCTACGGACTGCAGGTCGTCCGGGAGATGCAGCGCCTGCACATGGCGGTGGACACCAGCCACCTGAACGAGGCCGGCTTCTATGACCTGTACAACAAAACCGATGTGCCGCCCATGGCGAGCCATTCCTGCTGCCGTGCCCTGTGCGATCACTTCCGCAACCTGACCGACGATCAGCTCCGCCGGATGATTCGCGACGGCGGCTATGTGGGTGTGAACTTCTATCCCCACTTCCTGTCCCCGGACGGTCAGGCGGACTGCGAGGTCATCGCCCGGCACATCGACCACATCTGCCAGCTGGGCGGCGAGAAGATCGTGGGCTTCGGCTCCGACTTCGACGGCATCGAGTGCACGCCCTCCGACCTGAACCACCCCGGCGAGATGCCCAACCTGCTGAACGCCCTTCGCCGGCGCGGCTACAGCGAGGACGCCATCGCCGACATCGCGGGCCGGAACCTGCTGGCGTATTTTGCGCGGATCTGAGGTGCCTGCCCGACCATCGTGGAGGGCTGAACTGAAAATGTCAAACCGCCCCGCAGAGCACCTGCGGGGCGGCTGCATCCAAAGACGGGGGCCCGGTCAGCACCGGGCCCCGTTCAAGTCTCTCTCGGGTGGTCTGTCCGGTCGCCTGTGCGTCCGGATTAGCCTTCCCGCTCCGCCGTCACTCCGCCTCCGCCCGGCGCAGGCGGGCGATGCGCTCGGCGATGTTCTGCCGGAAGGCCTCGTCGGAAAAGCTGGGATCGCGGGTGCTCTGCCAGATAGGGCAGGGGAGCTCGCTGCAGCTGCCGCAGTCGGGAAGATGCCTGTTTTCGCGGACGCAGCGGTGAATGGCGCAGCCCTCCGGGGCGTGGAACACCCTGCCCTCGCAGGCGTTGCAGCCCTGACACAGGCTCCCGTAGCAGGCGCACTGCCGGCAGTCCGATCCGCAGACGCTGATCAGGGCATCGGCTTTGGCCTGCCAGCGCTCATACCACTGCTTCACCAGCGCCGGGGGATGCTGAATGCGTTGCGCGGTCTCCTCCGGGGAGCGTCCCTGTGCGAACTCCCGGCGAGCAACGGTCTCCATGCTTTCGGAGACCTCCAGCAGGTGACCGTCGGGGTCGTAAATCCGGATGCCGCGCTGCAGCCAGGGGAAGGTCTGCGGCTCATGCAGACGCTCCACCTCGGGGTGGCTGTCCAGCAGACGAAGGAAGGCGTCAAAGTCCTCGGTTTCAAAGTACAGCTCCATCACGTTGCCGCGGTAGTGCATTTGCTCCTCGGGGAAGCCGGCGATCCGGTCGAAGTGAAGCTGCAGGGTGAGTCCGCCGCGCAGAGCCTTGCACCAGCCCAGATCCAGCGTGACCTCCAGATCGAACAGCTCCCGGTAGAAGCGCAGCGAGCGCTCCATGTCCCGCACGGCGATGAGGGGATTGCAGTATCTCATGGTATTCCACCTTTCCTGCCCGCCTGCTCCGCAAGGCGGGTGCTGCGTACAGGATAGCACAGGCGGCGTCAGCTGTCTTGTAAATTTCCGACATCCTCCAGCGCCTGTCTGCGGGCGGTGCGCAGGTCGAGCTGATGGTAGCGCCGGAACTCGTGCATCAGGTGCGCCTCGTCGGTGAAGCCGTACCTGACCACCAGCGCAGGCAGATCCGGTGGGCCGGGACGCAGCGCGTCCTGCCAGACCATCTGGTAGCGGATGAGCCCGCTGAGCCGCTTGGGGGTGATGCCCACGGCGGCGTGGAAGGCCCGCTCCAGCTGCCGGGTGCTGATGAACACCTCCCGGGCAAGGCGGGCGATGTCCATGGTGCCCCGGCTTGCCAGCATGCGCTGCACGGCCTCCTCCACCAGCGGCTGTGCGGGGCTTTCCGCAAGGCGCGTCAGCAGCAGACGCTCCGCGAACGCGCTGCGCTCCTCCAGCGTGGACAGCCTCGGCAGGGCCTGCCGGAGCTGACGGTCGAGGGCGGGGAACCGATCCCCGGCGTCGAGGTAGCCGTTGAGGGTGCCGGAGAGCGTGTCCTCGGCGAAGCGGCAGGCGCTCCAGGCGTAGAAGCGAATGGCGAAGGTGGTGTACACGTCCCGACCGTTGCCCACAAAGTGGGCGTGCGTGCTGTGGTCATTGATGCCGGCAAAGCCGCCCTGAACCGTACCGTCTGCCTCGTTGATGTGGTAGAGCAGATCGACGCAGGTGTCCGGGATGACCAGATTCCCACCCCGGTCATCCTCCGCCTGCTGGGGGTTCACCCCGCCCCAGAAGCACCGGATATACGGCGCAAGCGCGGGGGACGGCGGAAGCTCCCGGTACGCCCCGGATCGGCGGAAGGGGCGCGAAACGAGCGGGTGGTAGTGAATCGCAGGGTTCATAGGCTGGCTGCTCCTCGGGCGTGTCCGTTTTCTGTTCCCTTATTATACCAGGAGGCAACGCGCCTGTCAACGATGGGCCGCATCCACGCGGAAAAGGCCTGCCCGGCGTGGCGGGCAGACCGGATGGCAGTACGAGGGGGCAGCCCTCAGGCCTGTGACCGGGTCAGGAAGGTCTCCCCGGCGGTGATGCAGTCCATGGCGGCGCTCCGGAAGGTGCCCATCTGCAGGTACTGCTCCTCCTCCGGCAGCGCCAGGAACTCCCGCAGCAGGGCCAGGCAGCTGTCCAGCTGGTTCCGGGCCTCCTGAAAGTCCTTCTCCCAGGCGATGCGCTGCAGATCGCACTGCACCTGCAGCCGATCCAGCTGCCGCTGCCGCTCCTGGGCATCCCCGGCGTGGGCGGCGCGGTGCAGCAGCTCCTTGAGCCCCTCCAGCATGGCGGAAACGCAGGGCTCCGCCATCAGGGCAGCGGCGGCGGTGTCCTCCGGGTCACAGAAGGCGCAGTCGGCGTGCTCGGGCGGCGCGGGCTCGGGGCAGGGAAGCCCCTCCTGCATCAGCTCCTGACGTACCGCGTCGATCATGTCGGGGCGGTTCCGCAGCAGCGTGCGGTACTTGTTCTGGTAGCGGAGCATCCGGCTCTTGTCCCCGTCCGCCAGCCGCAGGACGCAGGAGCGCACGGACTGCCCCTCGCCCTGGGCCATCAGCACCTGCCGCAGCAGCTCATGCGTCTCCTCCGGGGTAAAGACGCGCACGGGCGTCTGACGCTGAATGCCGGCCTCCGGATTCTCCCGCAGACAGGCGTAGTAGTGGTTGCGAATGCTGTTGGGCTTGCGGCCCAGGCCCTCCGCCAGCGCCTCGAACACGGTGCGCAGCGGCAGACCGGCAGCGGCTGCGTCCCGGACAGCCTGGAACAGCTGCTCCGTCTCCTCCTCCTGCCAGCCGGTGCCCCGGTGATTTTTCAGGGTGGTTTCCATAGGGGTTCCTCCTTTTCCGATGATTCCCGCAGGCTTTGGTGTGTACAGGTCATAGTATGGCCCGTGGTGCCCGTATCCATACGGTCAGATCAGCGGAAGCAGCGCGTCGCTGAGCGTCATGGTGCCCTGATAGACCTGCCAGGCGGCCTGGGCGGTGTCCTCTGCGGGGACGAAGGCGTTGAGGGCGGTCAGCCCATGATCCGCCGCCCGGGAGATGGCTGCGGGCAGACCGGCGGCATAGAGCCGCAGCGTCCGGCTGGCGGGCTGCAGCCCCTGGGCGGACAGCAGCCGCTGCGCCTCCGCAGAGGACAGGTAGGCCAGCAGCTCCGCCGTGCCATCGCCCGCGCCGGTGACGATGCTTCCCAGCCAGACCTGATCGGTGATGACCTCCTCCGGCACCAGATAGCGGGTGGCCGGTGCGCCGCCCTCCGCGATGAGCGCGTCCAGCGCCACCGCCTGTCCGGTGGTCAGCAGGGCGCTGGCGCACTGCCCGGTGCGGTAGCGCCGGTAGACTTCGGCGCCGGTCAGGGTGCCGAAGCCCTCGGGAAGCGGCGGGCGCGACGCCTCGTCCAGCAGCAGCGCCAGCGTGAAGAAGCCTGCCCCCCTGGGACACTGGAGCGCCTCGGCGGCGGCGCGGGCGGCCTCGGCGGGATAGCCCGGCGTGGCGGTGGCGTTGGGCGCCGGGGTCGCCGCGGGACGGCCCAGCAGCGTGGTCGGCGCGGGCGTGACGGCGCTTCCGGGCTCCAGCGTGGCGCTCACCGCCAGCGCGTAGCCCGCCCAGCACAGGGGCAGCCCCACCTGATCCCCGCGCCAGCGCCCGCACCGGAGCAGCGCCTCGTCCGCGTTCAGCTGTCCCGTCAGCGGCAGCAGGAGCGAGCCGTCCGTCAGGTCGCCGGGCATGTAGAGCAGCAGGTCGGGCAGCACGGCGTCCTCCGCCGTCAGCTCCTCGGCCCGGGCCTGACGCAGGTAGGTCATCACCCCCGGATGCTGCTGCTCATAGGTGCGCAGCGCCGCCTTGAGCCACGCCTGCCCGCCGCCGATGGACGACAGCGTCCACACCCGGATCAGCTGTCGCTGCGGCGATCGGGTTCCCGGCAGGACGCCCGTGTTCTCCGGCAGGGGGAGCAGCAGCAGTGCCGCGATGAGCAGCAGGGCGACGGGGCACAGCAAACGCCTAAACATGACACTCCCCCTTCCCTTCGCTCCATGTGTATGCCTCATCCCCGTGAAGGATGCCCGGCGCGGCGGGCGGGGCACAAAAAAAGCCGGACATATGCCGGAGAAGGAAAGGAAACCGGGCGACAGGAAAGGACAAAACCTCCCTTTTTTCGCGGCAGGAGGAGAACGTGGGCGCATCGAAAAAGGTCTTATCCGATGCGGAAGGGGGAAGAATGGTGGAATGTCTTGTCATGGGGCCCATCCCGCAGGCGGAGCGGGTGCAGATCCGGGTGGAGGGGGCGGATGTCAACTGGAGCTGCGTGGTGGCCGGAACGCGGAGAATGGCGCTGTCCATCATACGGCACAGGCTCCCGGACGCGCTGATGGTCTGCAGTCCCGAGGACGCGCCGCTGCTGGACACGCTGGGGGCGGAGCCGCCGCTGCGGGCGTTCTGGGTGCTGACCGGCGGCTGGGCGCATCCCCTCAGCGACCTGATCCTGACGGAGGAGCAGGCGCAGGAGCTTCCGGCGCGGCTGCGCGAGTTGGGGGCGCAGCGCGTCCTGCCCCATCTGTCCCGGGCCTATCAGCCGGAGCTCCGGGAGCTGACGCTGCAGCTGCTCCGTGCCCTGGGCATGCCCGGGCGATTGAGCGCCTGGAGCTTCCTGCCGGAAATGGCGGCGCTGTGCGCCATCTATCCGCCGCTGCTGAACCATGTGGGCGCCTGGCTCTATCCGCTCATCGGGGGGCGGTACCAGCTTCGACCGGGGACCGTGGAGCGTCAGCTTCGCCTGGCGGTGGAGTCCACCTGGAACCGGGGCAGGGTGGACGTGCTGGATCGGCTTTTCGGGCAGACCATTGATCCGGAGCGGGGCAAGCCCACCAACAAGGAGTTCCTCTGCCGGGTAGCGGAGTGGCTGGTGCTCACCCAGCGCCGGGCGCTACTTCAGCAGCTGAAGCAGCGCAACGCCCAGCACGGGGGCCAGCGCCCCCATGCCGACCGCCGCGATGCCCAGCAGAACGGCCTTCAGCCAGCCTCTTTTCATGCGTCCTCCTCCTCCGTCTCGTAGATCAGCAGGTCACCCGGCTGACAGCGCAGCGCCCGGCAGATGGCGTCCAGCGTGGACATGCGGATGGCCTTGGCCTTGCCGTTTTTCAGAATGGACAGGTTTGCCAGCGTGATGCCCACCTGCTGGGAGAGCTCCGTCAGCGACATCTTGCGCCGGGCGAGCATCACGTCCAGATCAACGCGGATCATAGCCTTCACCTCACACGGTTTCGTCCTGCTCCTGCTGCAGGGCCATGGCCCGCAACAGCAGCTCCCGCAGCACCTCCGCGACCAGCGAAACGCCCAGCAGCAGGAAGGCCAGCACCAGCACGGGCAGGAAGGCGTGCAGCAGATCGACCGGCAGCGAGAGCGTGAAGGGCGCGCTTTGCAGCTGCACCAGCAGCATGCAGAGGGCCGTCGCCACGCTGCCGAGCGCGAGCAACGCCGCGCAGAACAGCAGGGAGCGCCCGATGGTTCGCAGCGCCCTCTCGTTCCCGGCGGTGAAGGCCCGCTCCTGCCGGAGCCGCCCGCACATCCGGAAGAAGCTCCACAGCGCCCGGCAGCAGCCCACGGCGGTGCCGATGACCATCCCAACCCCCAGCACGCCGATGAGCGTCATCAGCACGGTGGTCATCAGGGAGGTCATGTCCACGAGGGCGATGCCGATCCAGACAAAGCCCACGGACAGCAGGTGGAGGGCAAAGAGCAGGCTAAGCACCGCCAGCAGCACGGCGGCAGCCTGCAGCACGATGAAGATCCGCCCGGGAGACCGGGCACCAGGGGTCATATTCATTCCGCTCACCTCACACAATGGAATCCGCCTCGTCCTGAAGCGCGCCCGCCCGCTGCATCAGCAGATAGATGGCCCGGAACAGCAGGGCGATGACCAGAAACAGGAAGGCGGCGACCCACAGCTGTACCATGGGCAGACAGCAGAAGCCGGTCAGCCCGCAGCCCAGCGCCAGGCTCATGCAGAAGGGGCAGAGCAGCAGCAGGGCGGCGATGGCGCGGCAGCTGAGGTCGATGCGGCGCAGGGCCCCGGCATTCTCGGCGGTGAAGGCGCGCTCATGCTTCAGGCGCCCGCAGAGCCGCAGAAAGCGCAGCAGCGCAGCCCAGCAGAGTCCGCTGACGGACAGCAGGAACGCCAGCCCCACCAGACCGGGCAGGAGCAGCGACGCGCCGTCCGAAGGCGTGCGCTCCATCACCGACGTCACGCCGAGAAGGCCGAGCCAGATGGCCAGTGCCGTGCCGCCCGCCAGCAGCGCGACGGTCATGCCCTGCAGCCCCGTGAGCAACCAGACAAGACGGGAAGGGAATGTCCTCATGCTTATCACCTCGGTACAAGCATAGCACATCACGGAATGAATGTCAACAAGAAATTATCGAAAAACGATAAAACATTGTTCTAAATCAGAAAATCAGGCGTGCACCTTGCAGGTGAGGGAGGTGACCTGAAGCGACAGGACGCAGACCTGCGACAGGGCAGCGTCGGAAAAGTCCCAGGCATCGGTGCCGGTGAGCTGGCGCATGAGCTGGAGCAGGGCGTGGCGCCGCTCCTCCCCGTCCGTGAGGAAGCGCACCGTGCCCGTGCCCATCACGCTCTGAAAGCCGGCGGAGCAGCCGCAGGCGGTCGGGGCGGTGTGGAGCTGATAGCCGGTGTCCAGCTCAAAGCTGACGGCGGGGCTGCGGCGCAGCAGGTCGAGCTTGCGGCCCTCCCGGGCGCTGTGAAAATAGAAGAAGCGGCCCGAATCGGTGTGCTCAAAGCCGAAGGAAAGCGGCACGATGTAGGCCTGTCCCTCGTCGCACAGGCCCAGGCGGCAGCAGGTGCAGGCCCGGATGATCCCGTCAATGCGGGCATCGTCGGTGATTTGCCGGTCGGCGCGGCGCATGGTTCCCATCTCCTTTGGAAAAGCTGTGGAAAAAACGGTGTCGCGAGGCCATTCGACCGCCCGGGCGGAACGACTGACTTCGCATAAACGGCGGAGGCATGGTGCAAACTGTCCCCGAAAGAAGGGAAAAGCCATGCAGAGCAACCGACGCAAGGCCCTCGGCATCGTGCTGGCGCTGATGGTGGCGCTCAGCTATTTTTCACCCCTGCAGGTCACGCTGCGCAGCCTGCCGGACACCATCGCCCTGGTGGAGGGGCAGTCCCGGACGCTGACCCTGGCGTCGCAGCTGTATCTGGAGGACGAGCAGGGGCCCATCGCGGCCTCTTCCTCCCAGGATGAGACGCTGCGGGAGACCGTCATCACCGGCAGCGCATCCGGCACCTCGCAGCTGACGCTGTCGCTGCTGGGCATTCTGCCGCTGCGCCGGGTGGAGGTGCAGGTCAGCCCGGAGAAGGTGCTGATACCCGGCGGCATGACCATCGGTGTCGCCATGCGAACCGATGGGGTGCTGGTGGTAGGCACGGGGGACATCGGCAGCGCGGGCAGCCCGGCAGCGCTGTGCGGCATCCGGGCCGGCGATGTGCTGCGCCGGGTGGACGGCGTGACCATCGAGAGCGCCTCGCAGCTCTCGGAGCTGATCACCGCCTCCGGTGCGCGGCCCCTGTCCGTGGAGGTGAGCCGGGACGGCGGCGTGTTCACCACCACCATGACCCCGGTGCTTGACCCCTCCACGGGCACGGTGCGCATGGGCGCCTGGGTGCGGGACAGCACCGCAGGCATCGGCACCATGTCCTTCTACGACCCGGAGACGAGCCGCTATGCCGCCCTGGGACACGCCATCACCGACGGCGACACGGGCGAGATTCTGACCGTCAGCGAGGGGCAGATTCTCAAGGCGGACGTGGTGGCGGTGCAGAAGGGACAGGAGGGCACGCCCGGCGAGCTGAAGGGCAGCTTCCTCCGGGAGCGCCGGCTGCTGGGGGACATCCGGCAGAATGGTACGCTGGGCATCTATGGCTCACTGACGGAGCTTCCGGCGCAGACCCTGTATCCGGAGGGACTGCCCGTGGGCCTGCGGGATACGGTGCACCCCGGCCCCGCCACCATTCTCTCCACCGTGGATGAGACCGGGCTGCAGGCCTTCTCCATCGAGATAACCCGCGTGAATCCCCAGAGCGCCCCGGCGCCCAAGAGCATGGTGCTCCACGTTACCGACGAGCGGCTGCTGGAGACCACCGGGGGCATTGTGCAGGGCATGAGCGGCAGTCCCATCATTCAGGACGGGCACCTCATCGGCGCGGTGACCCACGTCTTTGTGTCCGACCCGGCCCAGGGCTACGGGCTGTACATCGACTGGATGCTGGACGCCCTGGGCACATGACAAAGCAAAGCCGGCGGCTTTCGGGGAGGCATGGCTCCCGGAAGGCCGCCGGTTTTCAGAGGGCTCAGAACCGCATGCGCTCCTCGATGTAGCTGCGCAGGTCGGCGATGGCGACCCGCTCCTGCTGCATGGTGTCGCGGTCGCGGACGGTGACGGTTTGGGTGGCCTCGGTGTCGAAGTCCACGCAGATGGCGAAGGGCGTGCCGATCTCGTCCTGACGGCGATAGCGCTTGCCGATGGAGCCGGTCTCGTCGTAGTCCACGGGGAAGTACTTCGCCAGCTCGGCATGGATTTCGGAGGCCAGGCCGCCCAGCTTGTTCTTCTGCAGGGGCAGCACCGCCGCCTTGAAGGGCGCCAGCGCGGGATGCAGGTGCAGCACGGTGCGGACATCGCCGCCCTCCAGCTCCTGCTCCTCGTAGGCGTTGCACAGGAAGGCCAGCACGG
>JAEDKS010000023.1 GCA_016295665.1 Clostridia bacterium | reverse complement strand
GAGCACATCGTTCACATCGATGGGGTCACAGGTTCGAGTCCTGTTGCGACCACCAGCAATCCCTCTCCGAAAGGCTGAGGGATTTTCCTTATATTCCGAAAGCATGGAAAGGTGGTATGATCTATGCCCTGCACGACCGTACTCGTGGGACGCAAAGCCAGCAACGACGGCTCCACCATGATCGCCCGGACGGACGACGGCAATTTCGATGTCAAGAAGCTGGTGGTGACGCTGCCGAAGCATCAGCCGCGAAAGTACAGGAGCGTTCTCTCCCATGTGGAGATCGACCTGCCCGACGATCCCCTGCCCTACACCGCCTGCCCCAGCGTGGACGGGAAGGAGGGCATCTGGGCCGCCACGGGCATCAACGCGGCGAACGTGGGCATGACCGCCACCGAGACCATCACCTCCAATCCCCGGGTGCTGGCGGCTGACCCGCTGGTCAGGTACCAGAAGGCCGAGGGACGCCGTGGAAAGGAAACCCCGGGCGGCATCGGCGAGGAGGACATCGTGGTGCTGGTGCTCCCCTACATCCGCACCGCCCGGGAGGGTGTCCTGCGGCTGGCCTCGCTGCTGGAAACGTACGGCACCTATGAGTCCAACGGCATCGCCTTCAACGACGAGCATGAGGTCTGGTGGCTGGAGACCATCGGCGGACATCACTGGATGGCCCGCCGGGTGCCGGACGACATGGTCGTCATCAACCCGAACCAGTTCGGCATGGATGGCTTTGATCTGGAGGATGCCTTCGGCGCGCAGGAGGCGAACCTCTGCTCCGCCGACCTGCGGGAGTTTATCGCGGAGAATCATCTGGATCTGAACCAGCGGGGCGCGTTCAACCCCCGGGACATCTTCGGCTCCCGCACGGACAAGGATCATATCTACAACACGCCCCGCGCCTGGTTCATGGGCCGCTACCTGACGCCCCTCTCCCACCGCTGGGACGGCCCCGACGCGGAGTTCACCCCGGAAAGTGACAACATTCCCTGGGCCCTCGTGCCCGACCGCAGGGTGGCGGCGGAGGATGTGAAGTACCTGCTGTCCTCCCACTATCAGGGTACGCCCTACAACCCCTACACCAGCCAGGATACCGGCAGGCGCGGCATGTACCGCTCCATCGGCATCAGCCGCACGGGCGTGACCTCCATCTGTCAGATTCGTCCTGACGTGCCGGAGAAGCTGAAGGGCATCGAGTGGATCTGCTTCGGCTCCACCACCTTCTCGGCGATGCTGCCGGTCTATGCGCAGGTGGAGAGGATGCCGAAATACCTCAGCGATGTGACCCTGGACACCTCCACGGAGAACTTCTACTGGGGCAGCCGCCTGATCGGCGCGCTGTGCGATCCGAACTACGCCTCCGCCATTCAGCATGTGGAGCGCTACCATGACGCGGTGGTCACCCGGGGTCGTCAGCTGATTCGCGAGTATGACCGGCGCATGACGGAGAGCGGCGACTTCTCCCTGACGGAGGAGGCCAACGAAAGGCTCTGCGAGATGGCGAGGAAGGAAACCATTTCCACCCTGAACAAGGTGCTGCTGAACGCCAGCCAGCACATGAAGAATGGCTACAACCGCTCCGACAACTGATCGGGGCCCGGGCTGATGCGGGGAGGGGGAATTCCCCGCGTCAGCCCTTTTCCGTGCCCGGCGCGGGGCCGGAACCTCCCGCAAAGGCACACAGAAAAGACCGGATTCCGCGCAGAAACGACCATTTGCGAAAACGGAGGCAGGAGCCCCGGGGTGCGGGTCGAATGGTAAACCCCGCTAAATCGGAGCGTTTCCCACAGGGCAGGCTATTCCGAGTTCCTGCGGGAGGTCGGCATAGAAAAACTGAAGGAGTGAGCATATGGAGCAGAAGTATCGCCAGGGTGGATTCACCCTGCCGGGTGAGGCCGGCTATGAGCAGCTGACGCTGGAGCTGGCAAGGAAGTGGGGGGCTGATGTCATCCGTGACAGTGATGGCACGAAGCTCTCGGACGAGATTGTCAAGGCCGGGTACAGCATCTACTCCACCATATGTATCATCCGTCAGCACAACGCCTTTGCGGCGGAGCATCCGGACAGCCAGCAGCAGACCTTCCTCTGCTCGGAGCCCGTGGTGGCGACGGATGCGGTGGTGACCATCGAGCCCATGAAGGGCTATTTCACCGAGCAGTTCGAGCTGAACGACTCGCCGGATGCCCTCCCCTACTGGCAGGTGTATGACCGGACCAGCAACACGGAGGTGCCCCGCGACCGG
The DNA here is from genome assembly GCA_016295665.1 of Clostridia bacterium. GTDB lineage: Bacteria > Bacillota > Clostridia > Christensenellales > Aristaeellaceae > HGM11604. Next base: position 17,114 of record JAEDKS010000023.1, on the reverse strand, counting down.
TGGACGTGGGCGGACGGCGTGGTGCGGATCAGCGGCTGCACCCTCTGGCATGAGTACACGGTTTCCTTCCTGTGCTGGCGCATCTGGGAGGAGATCAACATGTACAACCACACCACCAACAGCTGGACCAGCGAGCATCTCCGCCAGCTGGATCCCCGGCATCCGGCGGCGTGGGAGTACCTGCAGGGATGGCTGGAGAACTGGTGCGTGGAGAATCCCGGCACCAACGTGGTGCGCCTGACCAGCCTGTTCTACAACTTCGTCTGGCTCTTCGGCGCGGACATGCGCAACCGCAACCTGTTCACGGACTGGGCCAGCTACGACTTCACCGTCAGTCCCGCGGCCCTGCGGGCATTTGAAAAGGAGTACGGCTACGCGCTGACCGCCGAGGACTTCATCAACCAGCGGAAGCTGCAGGTGACGCATATGCCGCCCACGAAGGCGAAGCGGGATTACATGCGCTTCATTCAGGACTTCGTGGCGGAGAAGGCGAAGGTGCTGGTGGACATCATTCACCGGCACGGGAAAAAGGCCTATGTGTTCTATGACGACAGCTGGGTGGGCATGGAGCCCTATGGCCCCCGCTTCAGCCAGGTGGGCTTTGACGGGCTGATCAAGTGCGTGTTCTCCGGCTACGAGTGCCGGCTGTGCGCCAATGTGGATGTGCCCACCCATGAGCTGCGGTTCCATCCGTACCTGTTCCCGGTGGGTCTGGGCGGACTGCCCACCTTCGCGGAGGGCGGCAATCCGGCCCATGATGCCTGGATGTACTGGCGGAACGTGCGCCGGGCGCTGCTGCGGCAGTGCGTGGACCGCATCGGTCTGGGCGGCTACCTGCACCTGACGCTGGGCTTCCCGGAGTTCAACGACGCCATTGAGTCCATGGCGATTGACTTCCGCCGCATCCGTGAGCTGCACAGCCACGGCAAGCCCCTGACCGCCCGGTGCAGGGTGGCGGTGGTGCACACCTGGGGCCGTCTGCGCTCCTGGACGCTGTCGGGCCACTTCCATGAGACGGACCGTCACGCGCTGATTCATATCAACGAGGCGCTGTCCGGTCTGCCGGTGGATGTGCGCTTCCTCAGCTTTGAGGACGTGGAGCAGGGCGCGCTGCAGGATGTGGATGTGGTCATCAATGCCGGCTGCGCGGGCGATGCCTGGTCCGGCGGCGAGGCCTGGCGGAGCGACCGGCTGGTGGAGGAGCTGACCCGGTTCGTGTACGAGGGCGGCGCGTTCATCGGCGTGAAGGAGCCCTCTGCGGTGCCGGGCTACCACACCTTCTTCCGCATGGCGCAGGTGCTGGGCATCGACAAGGACACCGGCGCCCGGGTCTGCCACGGTCGGTGGAAATTCGACGTGGCGGAGGCACCCTTCGCGCTGTGCCCGGAGGCGGTGGGCTGCGATGACCGGCTGTACCTGACCGACGGCGGCGCCAAGGTGCTCGTGGAAAGGAACGGCGTGCCGCAGATGACCATGAACCGCTTTGGCAAGGGCACGGGCGTGTATCTGAGCGACTTCCATGTCAGTCAGGAGAGCACCCGGATGCTGCTGGAGCTGCTGCTTCACCTGACGGGCGTGAACCCTGCGGAGCTCTGCCTGAGCGACCGCCCGGACGTGGAGACGGCCTGGTTCCCGGCGGACAGGACGCTGGTGGTCGTCAACGGGCAGGAGGCGCCGGTGAGCACGGTGATCCACACCCCGGACGGCGAGCTGTCCCTGTCCCTGGAGCCGATGGAGACGCGGATGATCGTGCGGTAACCGAAACGGAACGGCATATCAGAACAAGAAAAGGAACCCGCCTCCGGCATGACCGGCAGGCGGGTTCCTTCGGCTTTTCATGTTCATCGGGCGCTACTTCTCCGGTACCATCCAGCCCCGGTAGGGCAGAATCGAGCCGTTCTGCGGGCTGGGGCGGTGGGCGGAGTCCCGGTACTGCCGGGGGCTCATGCCCATCACCTGCTGGAAGTTGCGGTTAAAGCTGGAGACGGAGGTCATGCCGACCGCCTGCGCGATGCTCAGCACGGGCTCGTCGGTGTTGACCAGAAGGATGCACGCCTGATAGATGCGGGTGGAGATGACGAACTGTAGGGGCGTGGAGCCCATGCAGGAGAGGAACAGCCGGCGGAAGTGGGATTTGCTCAGGAAGCAGAGGTTGGCGAGGGTCTCGGTGTCGCAGGGCTCGGTGAAGTGATCGTGGATGTACTCCAGCGCGGGCTTGAGCGGAAAGACCTTGCTGCTCTTTGGGGGGGCTTTGCTCTCCTCCAGATTGCGCCGCTGCAGCTCCGCCACCATCACCAGCGAATAGAGCCGGATCATCCGCCGGGTCTCCTCGGTGTCCTCCCCCCTGATCTCGTCCAGCAGGGTGCTGCACAGGAAGTGAAGCCGGGGGTCGCTCTCTGAGGTGACGCGGATGTACTTGCCGATGCCGGAGACGCTCTTGTTCTCGTACAGCTCACCGGAGGGCAGCACGTCGGCGGCGAGGGCGTCAAAGTCGGCAAACAGGTAGCTCCACATGCTCCGGCAGCCTTTGGTGGAGCATGTGGTGTGGGGGATGTGCCGGGGAATCAGAAAGATGTCGCCGGCGCTGAATTCCACGGTGCCGTCCTCGAAGGTCATGACGCCGCTGTCCGAATGGCAGAAGCCGATCTCCATGCAGTTGTGAAAGTGAAGTCTGTCGGAGGGAATATCGGAGATGCGCCAGCTCTCTCCGGTCAGGCACAGCAAGGGAAAGTCCAGCGGCAGATCATAGATCCGATACTCAACAACATTGTGCTTGCTTCGTGCCATGTGACCAAAATGCTCCTTTCTTCATGTCATTTCTGACCTTTTCACTACCAGTATAACATATTTTTCAAAAAAAACAAGAAGGAAGGATTTCATAAATGGTCGTTTTTGAGAGGTTTACAGTTGCTTTGTGGTTGGCTTATACGGGGGAAGAGGATATAATAAATTTACCGGCATGAAGGACAAAACAACGATACACAGGAGGTATGATGATGGCGCAGAAGGCTGTAATCAATCGTCCGGGCAGGCGCAGGGCGCTGGGTGTTTATGTCCGCAACAACTGGCAGCTGTACCTGCTGCTGATGTTGCCGATCATCTTCGTGATCATTTTCAAGTACGCGGCGTATCCCGGACTGCGCATCGCCTTTATGAACTACAAGCCCGCCAAGGGCTACGCGGGCAGCGAGTGGGTCGGCTGGGATATCTTCGTGAAGATCTTCAAGGACAAGGACTTCCACCGGGCGCTTCGGAACTCGCTGGTGTTCAACTTCCTGGATCTGCTCATCGGCTTCCCGGTGCCGATCATCCTGGCGCTGCTGCTCAATGAGCTGCGGTTCCCCCGCTACAAGAAGATTTCCCAGACGGTGCTGTATCTCCCCCACTTCCTGAGCTGGGTCATCATCGCCTCCGTGTCGCTGAACCTGTTCAAGCCGGAGACGGGCCTTATCAACATCCTGCTCAAAAACGCGGGACTCATCGAACAGGGCATCCCATTCCTGACAGAGAAGTGGCACTGGTCGGTGACCTACCTGCTGATCGGCGTCTGGCAGAACATGGGCTGGGGCTCCATCATTTACCTGGCAGCCATCACCGGCATCGACGCGGAGCTCTACGAGGCCGCCACCATCGACGGCGCGGGCCGCTGGCGCAAGATCTGGAGCATCACGGTCCCCTGCATCAGGGGCACCATGGTGACGCTGCTGATCATGAACCTGGGCCGCGTCATGGGCTCCAACTTCGAGCGTCTGGACTCCTTCGGCAACGTGCAGGTGAAGGACTTCCAGTACCAGCTCGCCATCTACATCTACGAAAAGGGCCTGGCGGGCGGCAACTTCAGCCGGGCCACCGCCGTGGGTCTGTTCCAGTCCCTGACGGGTCTCCTGCTGGTGCTTGCCAGCGACTGGGTGTCCAAGCGGCTCGGCGAGGACGGACTGCTGTAAGGAAGGAGGAAGAACGTGATGGTGACCAATGCGAAAACCGGAACCGAGAAGAAGGAATCCATCTGGACGGGTGTCAACCGCGTCCGCGCAAGCGACTTTATCATCGCCTTCGTGATTCTGCTTCTGTCCCTGACCTGCATTCTGCCGTTCATCCATGTGGCGGCCAAGAGTATCTCCTCCAATACGGCGGTCATCTCCAAGACGGTGTACCTGTGGCCCAAGGGTGTCAACTTCGATGCCTACGCCTCCATCTTCAAGGATGGACAGCTGACCTACTCCATGGGCTACACCATCGTGGTCACGGTGCTCTTCACGATCATCGGCATGGTGCTGACCGTGTGCGCGGCGTACCCCCTGAGCATCCGGGGACTGAAGGGCCGTCCCTTCTTCTCCTTCGTCCTGATGTTCACCATGTACTTCTCCGCTGGTCTGATTCCCGAGTACCTGCTCATGAGCAGCCTGGGGCTGCTGAACACCATGTGGGTGCTGGTGCTCCCTCTGGCGTTCTCCCCCTACAACATGCTGATCATGCGTTCCTTCCTCGTATCGACCATCCCGGACAGCCTCTATGAGGCCGCGAAGCTGGACGGCGCCACCCACCTGCAGACCCTGGTGAAGATCGTGCTTCCCCTGTCCAAGCCCATCATCGCCACCCTGAGCCTGTTCTACGCGGTGGGCCGCTGGAACGCCTACGCGGACGCGAAGTACTACATCACCAAGAAGGCGCTGCAGCCCCTGCAGTACCTGCTGAGCAACATGGTGCTCTCCTCCGGCACGGATGCCATCAGCCTCTCCGAGAACGCGGCGGTGGTCTCCACCCCCGAGGTGCTGCAGGCCGCGACCATCATGTTCGCTACCCTGCCCATCATCATGGTCTACCCCTTCGTGCAGAAGTACTTCGTCAAGGGCGCCATGATCGGTGCCGTCAAGGGCTGATACGGAAGCCCGGGTTCCCCAACGGAATAGTGACGGGAAGCAAGAAACCGTCATTATCATAAAACTACTTCAGGAGGTAAGTCTATGAAGCGCATCGTTTCTCTGTTCCTCGCTCTCGTGCTGGTGATGAGCGTGCTCACCATCGCCACCGCCGAGGAAGCCACCGGCATGGCTGCGTGGCAGCCCTTCGAGAACACCGTGACCATCACCGTTCCCGTGTATGACCGCTCCAAGGCGGGCTATCCCGCGGTTGACGACAACTACTGGACCCAGTGGATCCAGAAGGAGTTCGGCGACAAGTGGAACATCGACGTGAACTACGTCGCGATCCCCCGCGGCGACGTGATGACCAAGTATTCTCTGCTCATCGCCGCCAAGGACACCCCCACCATCATGATGGAGTATGACTATCCCAAGGTTGCCCAGTGGGCTTCCGACGGTGCCATGCAGGTGATCGACCTGGAGGCGTTCGCCAAGGTCGCTCCCACCTACTACGGCAAGATGGTGGAGAACAACCAGCTGGGCTACACCGACATCAACGGTGAGACCTACTTCGTGCTCTCCGAGCGTCCCTACTACAACACCACCTACACCTACGCCACCTTCGTCCGTATGGACTGGCTGCGTGCCGTGGGCTACGACCATGTGCCCCAGACCTACGCCGAGCATGTGGACGCCATCAACAAGATCATCGCCGCTGGCCTGACCGATCAGGCTCCTCTGGGCCTGGGCATTCCCAGCAGCGCGTATGTGACCAACTTCGCCTATCGTGACATCCCCGTGGACGAGGCCGAGTGGGCGCAGCACTCCTCTCTGGGCACTGCTTCCCTGAGCTGGTATCCCACCGAGCGCTATCTGAAGCGCCTGAACAGCGAGTACCACATGGGCTGGTATTCCACCGAGTTCGACCTGGAGAAGGACTCCAAGGGCGCGAGCGTGGATCAGGCTCAGACCGACTTCATCAACGGCAAGACCTACCAGTATGGCGGCTATATGTCCTCCAACGTGGACTGGCTGAACGCTTTCTATGAGAACAACCCCGAAGCCGAGCTCGCTCTGGCCAGCAGCTATGCTGTGGTCGAGGAGGGTGTGGCTCCCGATGCGCAGATCCGTGCTGACAACCCCTTCGGCATGATCGTTGGCTTCTCCTCCTATGCGACCGAGGATCAGCTGAAGGCTGCCTGGATGCTGATGGAGTGGATGATCCAGCCCGAGAACCTGTTCGTGCTGGAGAATGGTGTGGAAGGCGTCACCTACAACATGGGCGAGGATGGCCTGCCCGTGGTGGTGGCTGATTACACCGGCACCGAGATGCTGAACCACAACATGAACATCGACATGACCTGCCTGGTGCATGCCTCCAAGGTCGTTGGCACCATCGAGGACAGCATCCGTCTGATCACTCCCCAGGGCCTGCCTCAGGACTTCTATCAGGCGCTGCTGGACAACTACACCGAGCTGAAGGGCATCGCTGACAAGGGCAACGCCTACTCCGATCCCGTGTTCGCCGTGGCGATCGAGTCCGAGTCCGAGTACACCGCGACCCTGCTGAGCCTGTATCAGGAAGACTTCGCCAAGCTGGTGAAGTGCGATCCCGCCGAGTTCGACGCCCTGTATGCCCAGCTGAGCCAGGAGTATCTGGATGCCGGCTATCAGGAGATCATCGACGAGCGCCTGGCTGCCTATGAGGCCGGTCAGTGCACCAAGCTGCCCCAGCGTTAATCCATCGGTACCCCGCCGGAGCCCGCAAGGGCTCCGGTTTTTTCGTGGGGAAAGCCGCCGTCCCGTGATGCCCCGGAAGGGGGCGCAGCAAAAAGGCGCAGCCGAAGCTGCGCCGGAATGGCGGATGAGCGTTACAGCGTGACGGCCCCCTGCATCAGCTCGGTGATCATCAGGAAGGTCAGTCCCTGACCGTAGGCGGTGGGGGTCACGATGATGTCCTTGTAGTGCTGCAGGTCGTAGCCCATGCCCGTGCCGCCGGACACGCCCTGCACGGCGCCGGTCTCGTCGATCTGATCCAGCACGGCGCGGGCGGCAAGCCGACCCATCTCCACGTACTTCTCATCGGTCAGCAGGCCCATGCGGACGCCCTTGAGCACACCGTAGGCGATGGCGGCGGTGGCGGAGGTCTCACAGTAGGTCTCCTCCACGTCAATCAGGGTGGTGAACAGGCCGTTGACGCGCTGATACTTCCACAGGGCCAGCACCTGATCCCGCCACGCGGAGAGAATCATGCGGGTGGCGGCGTTGTCCCGGTGGGTGATGTCCTTCAGCTCAATGGCGGCAGCGGTGAACCAGGCGTTGCCGCGGGCCCACTTGGCATTGGCGTAGTTGTGACGGCGGTCGAAGGTCCAGCCGTGGTAGAACAGGCCGGTGATCTTGTCCTGCAGGTAGCGCACATGGAGCAGGAACTGATACTCCGCCTCGTCAATCCACTCGGGGCGGTTCAGCACCACGCCCGCCTTCGCCAGGAACAGGCACACCATGAACAGCGTGTCGCACCAGAGCTGCTGATAGTGCTTGTTCCACACGGTGCAGTGCTGCAGACCGTCATACTCGGTGCGGGGCATTTCCTCCATGACCCACTTCGCCCAGGACTCGATCTCGGGCAGGTAGGCGGGGTTGTGGGTTTCGTCGTAGAGGCAGGTCAGGGTCAGCACGGGCGCCACGGTGTTCACGTTGCGGTGGGGCTTCTCCTCCCGGGAGAGCATGTCGTCGTACCAGCCGGTGAGGTAGTCCAGGATGGTGCGGTCACCGCTCTGCTGATAGGTCTTGTAGATGCCGTAGAGGGCGACGCCGGTGGGCCATTCCCAGTTGTTCATGGTCAGGTGCCCGCGGGAGGGGTCGTTGCCGTCCGCGTGCTGAAGCATGTTGAGTACCTTGTCAGCGATGGCCTTGTAATCCATGGGGTCTGCTCCTTTCGGTTGTTTCATCAGGTGACGGAGGCGGGGCTCCTCGTTCATCAGATCCGCCACAAGCGCGGCGATGCGCCGGGCGCCCTCCTCGTTGAAGTGGGTCTTGTCGTCGTGTCCGTCGGGGAAGTCCGGGTTGGTGCCGGGCTGAATCCGGACGAACAGCCGGGCGGTCTCCTCCTCGGTGCCGGAGAGGTACAGCGCACGGCTGGCCTTCTTCAGGTCAAGCAGCGGGATGTGCAGCTCCTCCGCCACCCGGCGCACCGCAGCGGGGTACTCGCCGTGGGTGTAGAGCAGGCTGCCGCCGCCCACATAGATGCGGCGGCTGACGGGGGTGAGCAGCACGGGCAGAGCGCCCTTCTCCAGCGCCGCCCGGCAGTAGAGCCGCAGGAAGTCGGGGTAGCTGCTGTCCGGGTCGGTGTGCCGCTCCGGGTCGTCCTTCTCGTCGTTGTGCCCGAACTGAATCATCAGCACATCGCCGGGCTGCATCGCCTCGCGCACGGGGTCAAACCGCCCCTCATCCAGAAAGCTGCGGGTGCTGCGCCCGCTGATGGCGTGATTGCGCAGGGCTACGCCCTCCGCCAGAAATTCCGGCAGCGCCCAGCCCCAGCCCCGAAACGGCGGCTTGTTGTCCTCTACGGTGGAATCTCCAATGACATAGATCGTTGGCATTGGCCTGTGCTCCTTTCCCGATGATGAACGATTGTCCTACTACAGAGGTATTATAACATGGAAACCCCCCCGCAACTTCCCAAAATTGCGTGATAACCACGCAAATTTAACCGATTTCGGCGGGCGCGGACAAAAATCCGCAGGGGTTGCTTTTTCTCCGGAAGTATGGTAGAATGGAAGCGCTTGGAAAAGCAACCAAATAAGAACCGTCTTGATGAAGAAGGGCTTCAGATATTGTGCACACCGTGCGGTATGTGAGGTTCTTCTTTCTTTGCATATGCGGAAAGAAGCGCTGCAGTATTCAGGGCGGTCGAAAAACGATTGTGAGGTACGGAAGGATGCCGCGTTCGGTAACACTGAGGGACGAGCTGCGGACGGAGGATCTGCTGCTGATGATCGAATGGATGTCGAATGAGCACGTCTATCGCTATCTGAATGAGCATCAGCAAATCACCGAGCAGCTCAAGCAGGTATATGACGCCCGATTACCCATTCTGACGCCGCTGTTCAACCGGAATGGCAGATTTTTCATGATCTGCACGGCGCAGGGGGAGACCATCGGCTTTCTCCGCATGGCCTACCGTGCAGGGGACGCCGTGGAGCTGGTCATCGCCATTGGCGAGGAGGACCGGTGGGGCATGGGCTACGGTCGCGCAAGCCTGTCGGAGGCGCTCCGCATCGCCTTCATGGAGCTGCGCAGGGAGCGGGTGATCGCGCACATTCACCACGAGAACAGCCGCTCACAGCATCTGTTCCTCAGCCGGGGCTTTGTGCCCTGTGCGCGGGGCGTCCACATGTCGCAGTATCAGATGGGCTTCAGCGACTACCTGCAGGCCCGTCTTGCACAGCGGAGGGCGTGATCTGACCAGAGGAAAAGCCGGGTGCGCTTTTCCACCGCGCACCCGGCCTTTGCCGATTAACTGTGGATAACGGTACCGCTTACTGCTTCCGATAGCCGCACTTGGGGCAGACGCCGTTCTCGTCCAGGGTGACGCCGCACAGCGGGCAGCGATCCAGCTCCCGGCTGGTCTCGTACTCCTGGGAGGCAGCGTTCACGCCGCTGGTGAAGGTGAGCTTGGCGATGTTCAGCTTGTCCTTCAGCAGGTCATAGACGATCTTGATCATGCCCTCCACGGTCATGGTCTCCTTGGTGACCACCAGACGGCAGTCGGGATAGGCGGTTGCCAGCTCGGTCTTGAAGGCGGGGCCCTTCATCTTGTTGGAGGGAGCGCCATCCTTGATGCCCTGCTTCTCATAGACGCCCAGAATGGCGGGCAGCAGCGGGTCATCCTCGCGCAGAATCAGCGCATGGTCGAAGTTCTTCAGAACCTCCCATGCGGTCTTTTGAATCTCGTTGCAGGGGAACACCATGTTGACGCCCGGCTCGATGGTATCCTCCACCTCGATGGTCAGAACACCGGTGTGTCCGTGCAGGTACTGGGCCTCGCCCTGGAAGCCATAGAACCGGTGGGCATACTGAAGATCCAGCTTGGTAATGCTTCTCATTGTTTTTCTCCTCTTTCATTCTATATTTACGGGAGTTTTCCGCGCCCGTATGCGCCTTGTGGGGGGGGGGTTCCGTCAGGGCTGCTGCTTCTCCTGGGCCTGACAGAGGGGGCAGATGCCCCGGAACAGGATGTCGTGCCCGCTGACGAGGAAGCCGTGGGCATCCTGAATCTGCGCCTCGAGACCGGCGAGGTAGGGCATTTCGATGTCAAAGACCCGCCCGCACCGGCTGCACCGGGCGTGGTAGTGGTCGTGGCACCGATGGTCGTACCGTTCCGAGCCGCCCATGGTTTCAATCTTCCGGATATCGCCGCTCTCGCAGAGCAGCTTCAGATTCCGGTACACGGTGCCCCGGCTGATGGTGGGATACCTTGCGGCGATGGCCTCGTAGATCTCATCGGCGGTGGCGTGGCACCTCAGGGTATTGACGGCCTCCAGCACCAATGCGCGCTGGATGGTGTTGCGCTTCATGGCTGTCCACACTCGCTTAACAGGAATTATTCTCAATTAGGATTATATACCATAAGTTTGCTCCTGTCAAGGTCGGCTCGGAAGAAAATCCATGAAATGTGTAAATTACGCTCGTTTTCGGACAAAGTACGCAAAAGCTATTGCGCCCACCGCGTATTTGTCGTACCATAGGGCCATGGAGAGCTGAACGGAGCCCCACAGCCGATGGAGGATGAGCAAGATGAGAGCGATGGACTTCAATCACGGATGGACCTGCCGGCACCTGGACGAGCCGGGCACGGAGCGGCCTGTCACCCTTCCCCATGATGCCATGCTCGCGGAGAAGCGGGACGAGTGCTTCCCGGGCGGCATCAACACCGGCTGGTACGAAGGCAGGGATTACCTGTACGAGAAGCGCTTTCCGGTCAGCGCGGAGCTGGCGGGCAGGCAGCTGGTGCTGGAGCTGGAGGGCGTGTACCACAACGCGGAGGTGCTGCTGAACGGCGAGAAGCTGGCCTTCCGCCCCTATGGCTACACGAACTTCTATGTGACGCTGACGGGCCGCCTGCTGCCGGAGAAGGAAAACGTGCTGCAGGTCATCGCCCGGAACAGCGATCAGCCCAATTCCCGCTGGTACTCCGGCGCGGGCATCTACCGCCCGGTAACGCTGTGGGTGGGCGGGGAAAGGCACATTCCGGTCAACGGCGTGCGCATCCGCACCCTGTCGGTCACACCGCCCCAGGTGGCGGTGAGCGTGACCACCTCCTGCCCGGGCGATGTGCAGGTGGAGGTGCTGGACGGCCCGGTGTCTCTGCGCACCGTGGATGCGACGGCGGCACCGCTGGATGGCGGCGTGTCCCGGGCGGAGGTGACGCTGTCCCTGCCGGACATCGACCTGTGGAGCCCGGACAATCCCAGGCTCTACACCTGCCGCGTGACCTTCGGGGACGACATGGTGGAGGAAACCTTTGGCGTGCGGGAGCTGCGCTGGGGCAGGGAGGGCTTCACCATCAACGGGCAGCGGGTGCTGCTGCAGGGTGCCTGCATCCACCACGATAACGGCATTCTGGGTGCCTGCTGCTATCCCGAGGCAGTGGAGCGCAAGGTGCGGCTCCTGCAGGAGACGGGCTACAACGCCATCCGCTCCGCGCATAATCCCTGCTCGAAGGCCCTGCTCAGCATCTGTGACCGGCTGGGCATGCTGGTCATGGACGAGTACATTGACCACTGGTACATCCACAAAACCCAGTATGACTATGTGTCCTGCTTCGACGCCTGGTGGCGGCAGGATCTGAAGGACATGGTGGACAAGGACTTCAACCACCCCTGCGTCGTCCTGTACTCCACCGGCAACGAGGTCAGCGAGACGGCGCAGGAGCGGGGCATCGCCCTGACTGGCGAGCTGACGGCATACCTGCACGGGCTGGATGACAGCCGCCCGGTGACCTGCGGCGTCAACATCTTCTTCAACTTCCTGTCCTCCATCGGCATGGGCGTGTATTCCGACGAAAAGGCCCGGGCCGAGGCGGAGAAGGCCGAGAAGGATCGGGCGGAGGGCAAAAAGGCGGGAAAGAAGCGGGCCGTGGGCAGTCAGTTCTTCAACGATCTGGCGGGCCTGCTGGGAGACGAGTTCATGAAGCGCGGCGCCACGCTGCGGGCCTGCGACAGGAAAACCCGAGGGGCCTTTGCCAACATGGACATCGCCGGGTACAACTACGGCATCTACCGCTACCGTGGCGACCTGAAAAGGTATCCGGAGCGCCTGATTCTGGGCAGCGAAACGTTCTGCCGGGACGCCTGGCGGTTCCGGGAGATCGCCCGGGAGGAGCCGAGGCTCGTGGGTGACTTCGTCTGGGCCGGCATGGACTACCTGGGCGAGGTGGGCGTGGGCAGCTGGGAGTACAGCGACTATGCCCCCGCAGAGCATCGGGTGGGCTGGGTCAGCGCCGGCTCGGGGCGCATTGACCTGATTGGCAACCCCCTGGGCGAGGCGCTCTACACCCGGGTGGCGCTGGAGAAGGAGCCGGGCCCGCTGATGGCGGTCTGCCCGGTAAACCACACCGGCGACAAGCACTCCCCTTCCGCCTGGAAGATGTCCAACGCGCTGCCCACCTGGAACTGGCGCGGCTGTGAGGGGCGCAGGGCCCGGGTGGAGGTCTATGCCCGGGCCGCCGCGGTGGAGCTGCGGCTGGAGGGCAGGACGCTGGCCCGGAAACGGATTCGCCGGGACTGCCTTGCGGTGTTTACTGTGCCGTGGGGCCCGGGGGTGCTGGAGGCGGTCGCTTTCGACGAGGCGGGCCGGGAGATGGGCCGCTGTGCCCTCCGCGCGGCGGGACAGCGGACGCTGCTTGCCGCCCAGCCGGAAAAGCAGTCGGTGCGCCCCGGCGAGGTGTGCTTTGTCCGTCTCCGCTATGTGGACGAGCAGGGCGATGTGCTGCCCCTGGCCCGGGGCATCCTGACGGTGAAGGTGGAGGGCGGCGAGCTGCTGGGGCTGGGCAGCGCCTGCCCCTACAACGAGATTGGCTACTGCACGGACAGGACGGACACCTACTACGGCGAGGCGCTGGCAGCGGTGCGGGCCGGTGATGACGGACAGGTGCGCCTGACCGTGACGGATGGCACGCTGCAGGACACGGCGGTGATGACCGTCTCCTGACCGGGATGGGCTGCGGCGAACCGGGCGTTCTTCGGAGCGCTCCGGTTCGCGCACCCCGGACGCGGCAAGCAGGAAAAGGCACCGCATCCGCCGAAATGATACCATGCTCCGGTCGCGATGCCGCACGGGAGCGAATTAGCGTATTATATATACAAGGAAAGGAAGCGATTTCCCATGCCCACGATGATTCCAAGAAGCAAGATGAGCAAGAAGGCCCGCAGGGAGCTGGATGCCCGGCGGAGAAACACCTGGCAGACCTCCCCCGTCACGAAGCGGGTGGAGAGCGCCAAGCGCTATGACCGCAGGAAGATGGCCCGCGTCCGATATGATGATTCCGGCGCGGGCTTTTTTTGTGCTGCTTGCGGCAGGGAAAAGCGACATTTGAGCGTCATTCCGGGGGCATAGGACGGACAGCCCTCGTCAGTCGCAGCAATTTATGATACACTGTAAACAGCCGGATAACGGCGGAACAGGAGGGAGCAGCATGAGCAAAAAGATCACCAGTCGGCCCGGATGCTTTGGTACCATGCTTCACTTCGATGAGAAGGGACGCAAGATTGGCGAGAGCCGGCCCGGGCTCCTGGGCGGCGTCATCCACTATGACGCCCAAGGACATAAGGTGGGCGAGAGCATGCCGGGGCTGTTCGGCGGCACCGTGAACTACGACGCCCGGGGACACCGACAGGGCAGCTCCGCCCCCGGTCTGCTGGGCAGCGTTCAGCACCGGGACGACAGGGGGCACCGGGTGGGCGAAACCCGGCCCGGCTTCTTCGGCAGTCTGCTGACGGAGCTGGAGGACGAGGATTGACGGGCCACGCTGTCATGGAACGGGCCCGTCCCGCATAAACTGGTGTCCGGTGGGAGAAAAAAACCCACCGGGCATCGGAAACGCAGAAAAAAGTTCTGAATGAGCGTGATTCGTGTGCTTTCTGGTGTTGACAAATCGGTTCTGGAGGGTATAATGTAGATGTGTCACCATAGCCGCATATGCCAGGGGGATTCTGGCGCTGGAGAAAGAGCCGCGTCAGCGTTTTGTGCACTTCGACCGAATCGGTGGGGGCGATCAAAAATGGTACCTTGGTACAATCGACCGGCGGGATGGCCTGTGGTAAACTGAAACTGGTTCCCCATACCCAACAAGCTGATGATGTATCCCGTCCCCGGCGGGGCCGGGTTCGATCATGGACGGTTGTCAAGACCCGTGTTTGCAAGGAGGTAATCCCATGAACAAGACTGTAGCGAAGCGCACCATCTGCGGCATCCTGACCATGCTGATGGTCATGCTGCTGTGCGGCGGCGTCACCCTGTCGATGGCGGAGGGCATCACCACCCCCACCGACATGGAGGAGCCTGTCACGCCCGAACCCGCGCCCGAGGAGCCGGTGGTGTACATGGTGTCCGTGTTCGTGCAGCAGTCCCAGAACGCATCGGACTTTGTCTGGGTGGGCAAGCTGCCGCTGACTTCAGCCAGTGGCACGCCCGCGCTGAGCGTGGAGCAGCTGACCGGGCTGCTGAGCGACAAGGGCCTTGCGCTGGATCTGAGCGCCTACGCCTTCCAGTACGGCACGGGCAGCGAGATGAACCTGTCCAACTGGCTCGGCAGCGAGATGCGGGGCGAGAACCCTGTGATCGTGTTCCACCGTGCGCCTGCGGAGACGGCGCTGTTCGTGTTGCTCTCCCCCCTTGGCGATGACGACGAGGAGGAAATCCTCATCGACAGCGGCGAGCTGGATGTGATCGGCCCCGCGCCCGGCAGCACGGAGGGCAACGCTGTCAACCGCCGCTCCGAGGTCGATGTGGTGAACCTCCCCTACACCGTGACCATCGAGGTGGTTGATCCCCGGGAGGTCTACTACTACGGCGATCCCTTCACGCTGCGCGCGGTGGTGACCGGCACGATTCAGCAGCCCACCTACCAGTGGGAGGTTCTTCCGCTGGATGCGGAGGAATGGCAGCTGGTGGAGGGTGCCACCGAGGAAACCTACACCTTCATTCTGGACGAGGTCAACAGCAAGTACGACATTCGCGTCACGGTGTATGATGCCGCGATGACGGGCAAGGGGGAGTGATTCGCGATGACGAAGCATACCTGGTGGAGCCGCACCCTGGCGTGGGTCACAGCGATGCTGCTGCTCATGACCATGATGCCGACGAGTGTTCTGGCGGAGTCGGCCCAGTTTGCAATGGGCAATATGCTGTCGCAGTACCGGCACAGTTCGGATTTGAAACAGGATTTTCTTTTTGATGTCACAATTGGACTGGGTGAAGAAAACATTACTGGAGATACGTGGCTGCTTGATGCAGACAAAGTATACCAGTTGGGACTCACCTTCGCCGAATCCATGTATGTGCAGTTGAATGCTGATGCTAATGAAGCGGGATACATATTCACCATTCCATCGGCAGTCAAAATAGCAGAGAGTGGTTCCTCCTATACTGGAGATACGTTTGTATTTAAAACTCAGGAAGGATCCAGTGCGTCATGCACTGTTCATTACGAGTTAAGTGCAACAAACAATAGCGTCAGAATTTGGTTCACTGGCGATTTGTACGAATTTTTTAACGACGAGAATGCGGAAACTCTGACAACAGTATTTACTGTAAAAGTTCCTGTGAAATATAACGGGGAGTCTTACACCGCCGGAAGCGAAATCAGGTTCAAGGACTCGATTATCAGGAGGGCTTATTCCATCAGAACGACGGAAGAGAGCTATTCCTCTGGAATCAGTTCGATAGTTGGCTCTGATGGAACTGTAATCGATTTTAGTTCAATTGCGTTCGGTTTCCATATTTTTGCCAAGGAAGTGACTTTGAATGGTCACACGAATGGCAATATTGCAACAGACAGTTTGAATGCGAACGGAAAAAATTTTGGTACAGACGAGAACAAAGCGGACAGTATCACAGAGGATAACTATATCGGTAGGGTTAATGGCAGTCTCTCATCGATTGCGATTGCGCCAGATGGTAAAATTGTATTTGGTAGTGAAGTGGAAATCATACCAGAAAACAGCAATCAGTACAAATTCGATGGGTATACCCTGAATGTTACGAACCCATCGACAATTTACCAGGAAGGAACACAGAAGTATATTGATATTGATGGAGAATTAAACAATCTAAAACAGTTATCCGTGGAACTGGCACAGCAACAGGACACAAAGACGGTAACATTTGACAATTCCAACAGCGATATTGTCAAGTATATTGTTACTTCTGACTCCCCTTCGGTCAACTATCTGACATTGGATGCTTCCACGGACATATCAAAAAAAATCGAGATTGAGGGAGCAAAGGATAAAACACTGATTATCAACGTTGATTTGAGTAATCTTACTTACGAAGAACAACTGATAAAATTAAGCAGTTTAGTTGTATCGAAAGTGGATGGATACACAAATTCACAGGAAAGCTCTCGTAGAGAATCGAACATTCTGTGGAATTTCTATACGACCGAACAGGATGAATCTGGAAATACGGTTGTGAAGCCGTGGGAAACCGCAACGGATGATTATGCAAAGGTAGCTAATGGAGATAGCTTTTTTGGAACCATTCTGGCTCCGAGTGCAAATGTCACATATGGCGCCGTGAATGGTAGCGTTATCGCCAATAAGGCAATGCAAAACAATCAGGAGTCCCATAAATCTGATTTTACAGGTGCTTCAAAGAGTTTTATCGTCGAAAAAAAATGGGAAGATAACGAAACGATACATCCATCCATTGTTGTGCAATTGTGGCAGAAAAACGAACAGACAGGAGTGGTTCGAAAGTATGGACAGACCACATTGAGCGAGGGGAAATGGAGCTATACATGGACAGAACTGCCTGTAAAGATAACAACAGCTGATGGCAAGGCACAGAATTATAGCTATTATGTGGAAGAAATAGAAAACTTGGATGATTATACCACGTCATATAGTGCTGGCACCAACAAAACTACGATTACCAACAAAAAAACCGAAACGACATCTATTTCCATATCAGGCACGAAGACATGGATCGACGACGTCGAAAACCATGAGAACGCGAAGGAGATTC
>JAEDKS010000022.1 GCA_016295665.1 Clostridia bacterium | reverse complement strand
ACTACGTCAAGAACATGATCACCGGCGCTGCTCAGATGGACGGCGCGATCCTGGTCGTGGCTGCTTCCGACGGCCCCATGCCCCAGACCCGTGAGCACATCCTGCTGGCCCGTCAGGTCGGCGTGCCCTACATCGTCGTGTTCATGAACAAGACCGACATGATGGACGACGAGGAGCTGCTGGAGCTGGTGGAGATGGAGATCCGTGAGCTGCTGAGCAGCTACGACTTCCCCGGCGACGACATCCCGATCATCAAGGGCTCTGCCCTGGTGGCCCTGGAGCACATCCAGAACGGCGGCAGCGCGGACGATCCCGAGTGCGCCTGCATCTGGGAGCTGATGAACGCGGTGGACAGCTACATCCCGGAACCCAAGCGTGCGACCGATCAGCCCTTCCTGATGCCTGTTGAGGACGTGTTCTCCATCTCCGGTCGTGGCACCGTTGCCACCGGTCGTGTGGAGCGCGGCACCGTGAAGGTGTCCGACACCGTGGAAATCGTTGGTCTGATGGAGAAGCCCCGCTCCACCGTCGTGACCGGCGTTGAGATGTTCCACAAGCTGCTGGACCAGGCCGAGGCCGGTGACAACATCGGTGCTCTGCTGCGCGGCATCCAGCGCAACGAGGTTGAGCGTGGTCAGGTGCTGGCGAAGCCCGGCTCCATCCATCCTCACACCCACTGCATCGGCCAGGTGTACGTGCTGACCAAGGAAGAGGGCGGCCGTCATACCCCCTTCTTCAACGGCTATCGTCCCCAGTTCTACTTCCGCACCACCGACGTGACCGGCAACATCAAGCTGCCCGAGGGCGTCGAGATGGTGATGCCCGGTGATAACATCGACATGGAGATCACCCTGATCACCCCCATCGCTATGGAGCAGGGCCTGCGCTTCGCTATCCGCGAGGGCGGTCGTACCGTGGGCTCCGGCGTTGTGGCGAAGGTCATCGAGTAATAACTGATTCAGCGCCCGCCCGGAGGGGAGACGCTCCGGGCGCGGCGCCATAAGGCAGGAGGTGTCCACAGTGGCTAATGCCGCTCGTACGAAGGTTTGCCTGGCTTGCACCGAGTGCAAGCAGCGCAACTACAACAACATGAAGAACAAGAAGAACACCCCGGACCGCATCGAGCTCATGAAGTACTGCCGTTTCTGCCGCAAGCACACGGCGCATCGTGAGACCAAGTAAGTCCTGAGATACGCCGTGGAGGTGAAAACAATGGCTGAGGAAAACAAGAAGGTCGAGAAGGAAGCCAAGGCTTCCGGCAAGACCGAAACCTCCAAGTGGAACAAGTTCGTTGCCTGGTGCAAGAGGCTGCCCAAGCGCATCGCCACGCCCTTCAAGAACATGTGGTATGAGCTGAAGAAGGTCTCCTGGCCCAGCAAGCACAAGCTGATCGTATGCTCTGTCATCGTGCTGGTGTTCATGCTCTGCATGGGTGTCGTCATCGGCCTGTTTGACATGGGCGCGTCCGCGCTGATCCGCCTGCTGGCGTAAGCGCGGATTGACCGGGCGCATTGCAGCGCAGGAGAGGAAAATGAGCGATAACACCACCAGGCAGCAGGAGTCCCTGGTGCCGCCGGAAGCGGAGCACAAGCTTTGCTGGTATGTGGTTCACACCTATTCAGGGTACGAGAACAAGGTCATGGATACCCTGAAGAAGTCCGTGGAAAACAGCGAAAAGATGCAGAAGCTCATCTTTGAGATCGTGGTTCCCGAGGAGGAAGTCATCGAGATCAAGAAGGGCAAGCGCATCAAGAGCCGCCGCAAGGTGTTCCCGGGCTACGTGATGGTCCACATGATCTGGACCACGGAGAGCTGGTATCTCGTCCGCAATACCCGCGGCGTGACCGGCTTCGTGGGCCCCGAGAGCAAGCCCGTGCCGCTGAGCGATGAGGAAGTGGAGCGGATGCTGAATCCGGTTCCCGTCAGCGCCAAGACCGATATTGCCATCGGCTCGCAGGTGCGCGTGCTCTCCGGCACCCTGGAGAACTTTGTGCTGACCGTCGAGGACGTGGACGCCATGATGGGTACCGTCAAGGTGCGCGTCCCCATGCTCGGCCGCGAGCAGTCCGTCGATCTGCCGCTGGATCAGGTGGAGAAGGCCGACGACTGACCCCGCGCAGCTGTGCTACCATCAAGGCTTTTCCGCCCGGCATCCCGCCGGGCGAGGCAGGCGGCTTGTCCGCCTTTCTGACCGTCCGGGTCCCTGATTCGGACGGACGTGGGAGGAAGCGTTCCCGCTTCCGTGCGACCACACTTTGTAGGAGGTGCCAATACCAATGGCCAAGAAAGTTACTGCTTACATCAAGCTGCAGGTTCCGGCTGCCAAGGCCAATCCTGCTCCGCCTATCGGTCCTGCCCTGGGCCAGCATGGCGTGAACATCCCCGGTTTCTGCAAGGAGTTCAACGAGCGCACCAAGAATCAGGCTGGCCTGATCATTCCCGTGGTGATCACCGTGTACTCCGACCGTACCTTCACCTTCATCACCAAGACCCCCCCGGTCCCGGTGCTGATCAAGAAGGCCCTGGGGATTGAGACCGCCAGCGGCAAGCCGAACCGCGACAAGGTCGGCAAGCTGACGCAGGCGCAGCTCCGTGAGATCGCCACCACCAAGATGCCCGACCTGAACGCCGCCAGCATCGAGGCCGCCATGAGCATGGTCGCCGGTACTGCGCGCAGCATGGGCGTCACCGTGGAGGAGTAAGGCGCAGCCCCCAAGGTCTGCCTTTCAACAACTGGGGGTTTGCCCCGATCGAATGTGGGAGGACAGCGTGCCGTTAACACCACAAGGAGGAATTTGAGATGAAGCATGGTAAGAAATATCAGGACAGCGTGAAGCTGATCGACCACCTGAAGCAGTATGACCCCAGCGAGGCCGTTGATCTGATCGTCAAGACCGGCAAGGCCAAGTTTGACGAGACCGTGGAGATCTCCGTCCGTCTGGGCGTCGATCCCCGTCACGCTGACCAGCAGGTTCGTGGCGCCGTCGTGCTGCCTCACGGCACCGGCCGCACCATCCGCGTGCTGGTCATCACCAAGGGCGAGAAGGCCAAGGAAGCCCTGGCTGCCGGCGCTGACTATGTGGGCGCTGAGGATATGATCGCCAAGATCCAGCAGGAGAACTGGTTCGACTTCGATGTCTGCGTTGCCACCCCTGACATGATGGGTCTGGTGGGCCGCATCGGTCGTGTGCTGGGCCCGAAGGGCCTGATGCCCAACCCCAAGTCCGGCACCGTGACCATGGACGTGACCAAGGCCGTGCATGACATCAAAGCCGGTAAGGTGGAGTATCGTCTGGACAAGACCGCGATCATCCACTGCCCCATCGGCAAGGTCTCCTTCGGCCCCGAGAAGCTGGCTGAGAACCTGACCGTCCTGATGGACGCCATCAACAAGGCCAAGCCCGCCGCCGCCAAGGGCACCTATGTGCGCAGCCTCTACCTGAGCAGCACCATGGGCCCCTCCGTGCGTGTGAACCCGCTGAAGTTCTAATGGAGCTGACGCGGTTCCGGATGGGATCAAGCCGCCCCGAGCAATCGGGGCGGTTTTTTGCACCTTCCCCAAAGACTCCAAAGCGGCAGGGGAGCAGGAAATGCCCATCCGGCAATTCTTTTCTTTTTTCGTCTGGAAAAAAGAAACAAACCGCGCTGCCGGCTCGTCTGTATGGATGAAGGAGGGATTCCGGGATGCAGAAAAGGGAGCTGTCTGCGGCGGGTTGGGCACAGACGCCGCAGCAGGATGACGAGCAGTACCTGCGGGAGCTGATGGGCCGCTACGGCAGCGATGTAAAGCGGGTTTGCCTGATGTACCTCAAGGACGTGTATCTGGCGGAGGACGCGGCGCAGGAGACGTTCGTGAAGGCGTGGCGGGGGCTGGGCAGCTTCCGATGGGAGAGCAGCGAGCGTACCTGGCTGATGCACATCGCGGTGAACGTGTGCCGGGATATGCTGCGCACGCCCTGGATGCGCCGCAACGACCGGCACGTGCCGGCTGAGGAGCTGCTGGTCAATGTGCCCTGGCTGCAGGAGGAGCACGACATCACCGAGGCGGTGCTGGCGCTGCCGGTGCGTAGCCGCGAGGTCATTCTGCTCTGCTGCTTTCAGGGGCTGACCATGGAGGAGGCGGCGCGGGCGCTGGGCATCAGTCTGGCGGCAGTGCGCTCACGGCTGCACCGGGCCAAGGAGACGCTGAAGACCATGATAAAGGAGGGGTGGGAAGCATGATGGAGCGGGCTGTACGGAATGCGCTGGAACAGGAGCTGGCGCGGGTCAACTGGACGGAGCTGGATACCATGCGGGTGATGCGCCGGGTGCAGTCGATGGAGCGGGAGCAGCCCCGTCGGGTTCCCGCCCTGCGAGGCAGGCGGCTGCTGGCGGTGGTGCTGGCAGCGCTGCTGGTACTGGCGTCGGTGACGGCGGTGGCGGTGAGCAGCGCCTTCAGCCGCATGAGCGGCACGGTGGCCCAGCTGGAAGCCGAGGGGGAGCTGTGGAACGACGGCTGGTCGTTGGAGAGCAAGCTGCGCTTCATCACCGCCATGCGGGACGCGGAGCTGGAGATGGATGAAAATGACTGGGCCGTGCTGTGTGACGAAACGCAGGATGAGTCGGCGCGCATGGCGGCGGCGGATCGCATCATCGACGCCCGGTACGGTGACCTGATGCGCGAGGAGGTGGCGTATTGGCTGCAGAAGCCCGACACGGTGGTGGGTATGGCGCCGGACATCGGCATCATCTTGCGGGAGCATCCGGACTGTGACCTGGAAACCGTGAGCAAGACCCAGGCGTATCAGGATGCCTACTACCGCTTCCTGCGGGACGAGTACTATCCGCAGGTGCAGGCCGCGCTGGAGCCGGAGGAGCCGCTGACGGGCACCGAGGCGATCGCGCAATGGCTGCGGGATGACATGACCGAGCTGTTCGGCTGGGACTGGCAGGCGGTGGAAGCCATGGAGCCCACCCTGGCCTGGGACGAGGAATATCAGCTGTGGACGGTATCGGGCACGGTGCCCGCAGCCTCCATGGAGCATGCCTTTGATCCGGTCACGGAGAGTCGCTGGATCTACCGGACGGAGAATGGGGACTATGGGCTGACCATTCTGGTGTCGGCGGACGGGGAGGATCAGTCCTTCGACCTGGACAAGGCCGCCTTCCGCAAGGAGCTGGACGAGGCGATTCCCAGCGTCATCACCAACGCGGAGGCCGTGGAGATGGCAAAGGAGGCCATCATGGCGCAATACGGGCTGACCGAGCTGGACATGAAGCGTTACTTTGACCACAACGGAGAAGGCTGGAAGGTGGTGGACAACGAGTACCATGTGGAAATCCGCTTCCTGAACCACTTTAATGTGTGGAGTGACTATGCCTACGGCGCGGAGATCAACATCACCACCGGCGAGCTGCTGCGGGTGTGGGAGGCACCTGCCCCTTGACAAGTGCGCGGCAAGGCGCTATGATGATGCGTGACAGGAAGTACCAAGGAAAGGGGCGCATCCCATGGCGAGCGCATACTACCGGCCCTGCCCGGAGCTGGACAGGTGCAACGAGCTGATTGAACAATACTATCTGAAGGGCGATTACGAGCCCTGCTTCGCCGGACATCTGGCGCTGGCGGAGCAGGGCTACCCTCTGGCGGAGTGTCAGGTGGGCTACTTTTACTACGAGGGGCTTGGCACGGAGCGGGATCTGCGCAGGAGCTTCTACTGGACGGAGCGTGCCGCGCAGCACGGCGACCGGGATGCGCAGTGCAACCTGGCGGTCTGGTTCTATGGCCCGGGTGTGGTGGTGCCCCGGGACGCGGCGCTGCAGCGGCATTACCTGACGCTGGCGGCGGAGCAGGGCCATGAGGGGGCCCGGGCGGAGCTGAAGCGGCTGGAGGAAGCCGCGTCGGGGAAGCCGCTGAACCTGGACAACCTGATCCTCATCGGCATGCCCGGCTGCGGCAAATCGACCCTGGGCGTGGTGCTGGCGAAGGCGCTGAACATGGAGTTTGTGGACAGCGACATCGTGATTCAGCGCTCCCGGGGCAAGAAGCTGTCGCAGATTCTGGAGGAGGTGGGCGACGACGGCTTCCGTCAGGTGGAGAACGAGGTCAACGCCTCGCTGGATGTGCACCGCTGCGTCATCGCCACCGGCGGCAGCGTCATCTACGGGCAGGAGGCCATGGAGCACCTGAAGGCCATCGGCACGGTGATCTACCTGCACCTGAGCTATCCCGCCATCGAGGAGCGGCTGGGTGACCTGCATGCCCGGGGCGTGACCATCCGTCCGGGGCAGACGCTGCACGACCTGTACGACGAGCGCTGCCCGCTCTATGAGCAGTGGGCGGATCTGGTCATGGAATGTGACGGGCTGCGGCTGCGGGAGATTGTGCAGCGGCTGCGGGAAAGGCTTGACCTGTAGCGTGGTCTCCGGGGGACGGAGAGGAGTACGGAGGATGACATGACCAATCGGCAGAGGTGGAGCGTGCTGCTGGCGCTTCTCCTTCTTTGGCTCACCCCGGGCATGGCACGGGCGGAGGAGAAGCCGGGGAGCTTTCCCAAGGCGCTGCAGTTTACGCAGAGCATCGGGCTGACCAATCCACGCAAGGATGTGACGCTCATCCGGATCATTCCCCACACGGGACGGAAGGATGTCAACGCGGCGCTGAAGGCCGTGATGGATGACATGGAGAAGGAGGCACGGGCCTACTATCCCACAGGGCGCGTTCAGTCCCAATACACCCGGGTCACCATCGGCCCCAGCATCTACCGCAGCGGTACCCGTTGGCTCAGCTTTCTGACCACCTGCACCGTGGATGCGGGCACCGAGCGGGCGTTTCTTGATTTTGATGCCCGCGTCTATGACATGGAGAGCGGCGCGCAGCTGACGCTGTGCGATCTGTTCCCGTCCGACAGCGCAGCCTGGGCGGTGCTGCAGGCAGCTGTGCGCACACAGCTCACCAGTTATTTCCGGGAGCTTGAACCGGACGCGGCGGCGCTGGAGCGCCTCTGCACCCGGGAAGCCATCGAACAGGCAGCCTTCACCGTGACGGCGGGCCGGCTGGTGCTGCACTACCGGGCCGATGCGCTCTATCCGGGAAAGGATACGCTGATGCACGTGAAGCTCTGGCTGGACGAGCTGTGGGACATGATGACGGACACCGCCCGGGAGCAGACCGACAACCGCATCTACAAGCTGGTGGCGCTGACCTTTGATGACGGCTGTGCGGGGGTAACGTCCATGGGCGTGATCAATCTGCTGAGACAGTACGGTGCCAATGCCACCTTCTTCGTGGTGGGGGAGAGCATGGCGGACAATCATTATGTGCTCAAGCAGGAGCATGACACGGGCTTCACCGTGGCCTCCCATAATTATGTTCACGACACCAGCCTGACACCCCAGCCCCCGGAGGTGCTCCGCGCCTGGAAGACGCAGTATGACGAGGCCATGGATGCCATCATCGGTATCACGCCGGCCTTCATGCGCACCCCGGGCGGCATGGATGAAGCCTATCAGGCTGCGGAGGTGGGCCTGCCGCTGATTCACTGGAGCATTTCCTCCAACGACGCGGTGGCGGGCACGACCAGCGAGGCGGTCTATCGCCGGGTGGTGAACACCGCCGGTGACCGTCAGGTGATTCTGATGCACGACGGACGCTCTGACAGCCCCTCCTATGTGCGGGAGATTCTGCCGATTCTCATGCGCAAGGGCGTGATGTGCGTGACGGTGGAGGAGCTGTTCCACATGTACGGCGTGGAGCTGGAGCCCAATCAGGTGTACTGGTATCCGGCGGCGCAGGAGTAGGCGGGATGGCGCCGCAAGGCAAAACGGGTCGGAGCGCTGTGCTCTGACCCGTTGCCACATTTTGGCTCATGCGCCGTACGCATGCCGCGTGTAGCGCCGCTCCAGGATGTCCCATACCTCCATCAGCGGCACGCCGTTCTCGTAGCGCCAGCGCTCCATGCGCGTGGGGGTAACGGCAAAGAGCACCTCCCCGGGCAGCGCGGAGTAGCACCGGAAGGAATCGGGAAAGCAGGCCGCATAGGCGGCGCAGAAATCCGGATGAGCCAGCGGCGCGCCCAGCTCCTCGCAGCGGCCCTCGACCTGCAGATTGCCGGCGCACAGAGCAACGTGGGGGTGGTGCTTCATCTGGTCAACCTTCCGGAAGGCGCGGTCCGTCTGCAGGAGGAACCTCCCGGAAAGCAGCACCACGCTCATCATGCGGGACGAGACCCGCTCCCCGTCCGTGGTGGAGAGCACCATGGGCTGTCCCGGGCCAAAATCTCGGAGCAGCTGGTCGTAGGTTTCCTCAAAGGATGTCATATCGCATGCCTCCCGCTCAGAAGCCATCCGGCGCACAGGCGTACAGCGGCAGCGGGAACCAGCCGGGCACCGTCTCCGGCATGCCCTCCCAGGGGAAGGGATAGAGCAGCAGCCGGTTGGCTTCCAGCCCCGTCAAGGGCACGGGATGCGCCGCGTCGGGCGTCACCGTGACCTGGCCCTGTTGGACGCGGATGGTGACCCGCTGGCCCTCCGCTTCGAAGGCCCAGGTTCCGTCCTGTAGCCGGGTGTAGCTTGCCTTCAGCCGCAGCAGCGCCTCAATCACCGGCGCGTAGTGCAGGATGCGGGCGTTCACCGCCTGCTGCAGGCTCAGCTCCTCCGCCCAGGTCGCCAGATGGCGAAGCAGGGGCTGCTCCCAGTCCGGCAGCCGCAGCCGCACCTCGTCCACCTCCCGCTGCTCCAGCCACGCCTTCAGCAGCAGATCCGCCGTCAGGACGTCCGGCGCACACAGGTCGGTCAGCTGCGCATCCCGCCTGTCCGCTACCAGGAAGCCCAGCAGCTCGCCGCCACGCAGGGCGGCCCAGCCCTGTCCGCCATAGCTCCGGCAGACCGTGGCAAAGCCCAGCGCATCCCGGTCAAAGCGGGCGCTCCGGCGGCGATGCAGCGCTGCGGCCTCCTCCTCCAGGGGCGTGCCGGGCAGGATGGGCGCGAAGGTCACGCCCGAGGCGTCCAGCCCCTTCAGCGCGTGGTGGACATTGTCCCGGCACACCGTCGCATGCCAGGCGATGCCGGCGGGGGTGTAGCCCTGATACTCATAGCGCTGCCGCAGTCCGTCCAGCAGGGTCAGGTCGCAGCCCATGTCGCGGATGTCCGCGACCATGCGGGTCATCAGTTCCTTCATCACGCCCAGCCCCCGGGCGTCGGGGTGTACGCCCATGGTGCCCAGGTACCCGGTTTTCAGTGTCCGCCCCCCGGCGCAGAGCGTGCCGGGCAGCACGCCGACCAGTCCCAGCACCTTTCCGGCGTCATCCACGGCGATCTCGTGGGGCGCGGTCATGGGCCGATCCTCGCCGTAGACCTTGGGCAGCATCGCCGCGAAATCCACCGGCGCACCGGGCTTTGAAAAGGCGGCGTTTGCCGTCAGCAGGCAGGCAGCCCTGTCCCCGGGCTGCGATGTGCGGTAGGTAATCATCTCATATCCTCCTGGGCGCCGGCAGGTAGGATGCGCTGCGCGGCGGCGTCATGGTTTACAGAATGGGTTCGACACGAAGCGATGAAAACCTTGCGCCCGTGACAGAATTTTCCAGAATAGCGTGCCCGCCCCGGGGGCGCTCACGCCCGCGCGGCGCTGATGCCCAGATAGACCATGGTCAGGGACTCCATCAGCACCACCTGCCCGTCGCTGGTCGCCAGCAGGGACAGCACCGACAGCTGAACGCCAAGCGACATGGCGTACTGCAGCGCCAGCACTGCCGCGATCGCCGCGCAGGGCACCCACAGCAGCCTGCCGAAATGCGCCTTGGCCTTGATGGCGCCGCTCAGGGGCAGCACCAGCGCCAGCGCGGTGCCGATCATGGCGCCCTGCAGCACCGGGGACAGGAAGCCCAGCCCGTTCAGGCAGGGCACCACCACGCACAGCAGCACCAGCAGCCCCAGCGGCACCACCATCACCAGCAGCTTGCGCAGAAACATCACATTTCCTCCTCCAGCATCCGGCGCTCCTTGTCTGTGAGCGCGGCCTTCTCCAGCAGATCGGGGCGGAAGCGACGGGTGGCGCGCAGGCTCTCCTGCCGTCGCCAGGCACGGATTTTGGCATGGTCGCCGGAGAGCAGCACCTCCGGCACCTCCATGCCCCGCAGCTCCCGGGGGCGGGTGTACTGCGGATATTCCAGCAGCCCGTCGGAGAAGCTCTCCTCCTCGGGGCTCTCCGCGGAGCCCAGCACCCCCGGAATGAACCGGGACACGCAGTCCACCAGCACCATGGCTGCCAGCTCGCCGCCGGTCAGGATGTAGTCACCGATGCTGATCTCCTCGTCGATGCAGGCATCCAGCGCCCGCTGATCCACGCCCTCGTAGTGCCCGCAGAGCAGCACCAGCTCCTCCTCCCGGGCCAGCTCCCGGGCCTTGCGGGTGGTCAGGGTCTCGCCCCGGGGGCCCAGGTAGATGCGCCGACCACGGAAGCCCTCGCCGGTCACCGAGGCCATGGCGTCCATGATGGGCTGGGCCAGCATCACCATGCCCGCGCCGCCGCCGAAGGGGTAGTCGTCCGTGTTCTTGTGCTTGCGATCCGAGAAGGGGCGGATGTCCACGCAGGTCACATCCAGCAACCCCTGCTCCCGCGCCCGGCCCAGGATGGAGGCGTTCAGCACGCTTTCAAACATCTCCGGGAAGATGGTCAGTATCTTAATCCTCAAGCACAGCCACCTCTTTGAGCCGCTCCCGGTCCACCAGCACCTGCCGCGCCGCCACGTCCACCTCGGGGAACACGCGCTTCAGCGCCGGGGCCATCATCATCCCGACCGGGGTCTTGATGACGTACACGTCCACGGGGCCATGCTGCAGCACGTCGGTCACGAGGCCCAGACGCTCGCCGGCGGCGTCCACCACCGCGCAGCCGATCAGGTCGCAGATGTACACCTCGCCCTCATCCAGCGGCGCAGCGTGGGCCCGGTCGATGTACAGCGCCCGATCCCGCAGCCGCTCCACGTCCTCCGGCGTTGCGCAGCCCTCCAGGGTCACGTAGGCAAAGCCGTCGTGGACGCGGGAGGTGCGGGCCGCGACGGGGGCGTAGACGCTGCCGTCCAGCAGGTACAGCGTCTTCCAGCGCAGAAAGGCCTCCGGGTCGCTGGCGTGAATCTTCACCTTGGCCTCACCACGGACGCCCTGGGGCTTCAGGATGGTGCCGATGAGCATATAGTCGGTCATGTTGCTTCCTTTCCTCGGGGAACCGGGCGTTCTCCCGACAAAAAACGCGGAACCGGCTTGGTTCCGCAGGGGGTGGGCGCTTATTCCGCGTCCTCGAGGGCAGGCCTCTGGATCTCCACGAAAACGGGCTTCTCCGCCTTGGCGGTCGCGGCCTTCACCACGGCGCGGATGGCCTTGGCGATGCGGCCCTGCTTGCCGATGACCTTACCCATGTCCTCCTCGGCTACGTTCAGCTCCAGGATGACGGCTTCGGGGCCCTCGGTCGTGTGCACGCTGACCTGTTCGGGATGATCCACCAGGGACTTTGCCACGAAGGTGAGTAGCTCTTGCATGGGATGTTCCTTTCTGACCGCACCGCAGACGCATGGCAAAGAATGGCCCCGGTCAGGGGGCACCTCCGGACGCCTGCGGGCAGGGCCGGGCGTCTTACTTCTCGATCACGCCGGTCTTCTTCAGCAGGACACGGACGGTATCGGTGGGCTGCGCACCCACGCCCAGCCAGTACTTGGCGCGGTCGCCCTCCACCTTGATCTCGGCGGGGCTGGTCATGGGATTGTAGTAGCCGATCTCCTCGATGAAGCGGCCATCACGCGGGAAATGATCGTCCGCGACCACCACGCGGTAGAAGGGCTTCTTCTTCATGCCCATCCTCTTGAGACGAATCTTCACTGCCATTGTTGTTTCCTCCTGCAATCTTTCTTGGGTTGGTTGTTGATCTATGGAAACCGCGGGGATGCCGCGGATGCCACGCTGTGTTGTGGGGAGCCGTCGGGCTCCGGGGATGCCTTACTGCCGGGGCAGGTTCTTCATCAGGGCCTTCATGCGGCCCCGGCCCTTCATCTGGGTCATCTGCTTCATCATCTGCTTGGCCTGGTCAAACTGGCGGAGCAGCTGATTGACCTCCTGCACGCTGGTGCCGGAGCCGGCGGCGATGCGCTTGCGGCGGCTGGCGTTCAGGATACCGGGATTGCGCCGCTCCCGGGGGGTCATGGAGCGGATGATGGCCTCGGGCTTCTTCATGGCATCGTCGTCCACGCCGTCGATGTCCTTGCTGCTGATGCCCGGCAGCATGCCCAGCATGCTCTTGATGCCGCCCATCTTCTTCATGCTCTGCATCTGCTCCAGGAAGTCCTCAAGGGTCAGCTCGGAGGCCTTGACCTTGCGGCTGAGCTTGTCCACATCCTGGTCATCGAAGGCCTCCTGGGCCTTGTCGATGAGGGTGAGCACGTCGCCCATGCCGAGGATGCGGCTCGCCATGCGGTCGGGGTAGAAGGGCTCGATGTCGGTGAGCTTCTCGCCGATGCCGGAGAACTTGATGGGCTTGCCCGTGACCTCGCGGACGCTGAGGGCCGCACCGCCGCGGGTATCGCCGTCCAGCTTGGTGAGGATCACGCCGTCGATGGCCAGCTTCTCATTGAAGGACTGGGCCACGTTGACCGCGTCCTGACCGGTCATGGCGTCCACGACCAGCAGAATTTCCTGGGGCTTGACGGTGTCGCGGATGCGCACCAGCTCGTCCATGAGCTCCACGTCGATGTGCAGCCGACCGGCGGTGTCAATGATGAGCACGTCCCGCTGGTAGTACCGGGCGTACTCCACGGCCTCCCGTGCGGTTTTGACCGGATCCTGGGTGCCCTTCTCGAACACGGGCACGCCCACCTGCTGACCCACCACCTGCAGCTGCTTGATGGCGGCGGGGCGGTAGATGTCGCAGGCCGCCAGCATGGGCTTCTTGCCCTGCTTGGCGAGGTAGCCCGCCAGCTTGGCAGCCATGGTGGTCTTGCCGGCGCCCTGCAGGCCGCAGAGCATGTAGATCGTGGGGGTGGAGGAGGACCAGGTGAGCTTGGCGACGGAGCCGCCCATCAGCTGGGTCATTTCCTCGTTGACGATCTTGATGACCTGCTGTCCGGGCGTCAGGGAGGCCAGCACCTCCTGACCCACGCACTTCTCCGTGACGTTCTTGATGAACTTCTTCGCCACGGCGTAGTTGACGTCGGCCTCCAGGAGCGCCATGCGCACCTCGCGCATGCCCTCCTTGACGGTCTGCTCGGTCAGCTTGCCCTTGCCGTTCAGCTTCCGCAGGGCGCCCTGCAGCTTTTCACTCAAGCCCTCAAAGGCCATTGCTCTCCTCCTGCTCCAGCCGGATCAGATCATCCAGCAGCATTTCGGCCCGGTCATAGTCCTTTTCGCCCAGCGCCTCGCGGCAGGCCAGCAGGCCCTGCTCCACGCGGCGGAAGCGGCGCGCCATACCGAGCGCATCCTCCAGCTCGCACAGGCGCTGAGACGCCCGGGTGAGCTGCTCGTGAACCCCCTGCCTGCTGATGCCCGCCGCCTGCGCGATCTCCGCCAGGGACAGATCCTCCTCGCAGTGCAGGTGCAGCACCTGCCGCTGCTTTTCGGTCAGCAGCCCGCCATAGAACGCCGCCAGCCAGGCCAGCTCGACCTTTTTACCGATGCTCTCCTGCGACATTGCCTTCCTCGCTGTCAAGGGTTTCGGGTTGACACCACTGGGCTATTATACAGGGTTTTCATGGGCTTGTCAAGGGGAAAAGCGGGGCCTGGACGAAAAAAGCGGGCCGTTCCCGCGCCTCGGCTGATGCCGGGGGAATCGGCCCGCTTTCGTCACTTCTGCCCGCTTCCTTCCGCCTGCTTGGCCCGTTTTTCCAGCAGCACGCGCCGGATGGCGAGCACCGCGTCGCCCACCAGGCCCGCCACCGCGCAGGCGCCGGTCAGGTAGACCACGGGCATCTGGTCGATGTACAGCCGCATGAGCAGCAGCGAGATCAGCACCACCAGCAGGCAGAGCAGCTGCCCGATGCGCAGCCGGGCGGAGGGGGTGACCTCCAGCTTCTTCCTGCCGTTCTCCTTCGTTTGTTCGCTCACATGAATCACCTCCTTCCGCGGGGGATGGACGCGTCAGGGCCGGAAGGCCAGGGCGTCCCGGATCAGATAGAACACCGCGCTGCCGTCCACGAGCAGGGCGTCGTGCATGGCGTCCCAGCGCACCAGCGCCAGGGTGTGGTCGGCGCCGGTCAGGGTCTCAAAGCGGTAGACGGTGTGGGGGGCTTCGTCCGCCGTCCAGCCCTCGGGCAGCGTGCCGGACACCGTTACCAGCAGCAGGGGTGCGTAGGCGTTCTCGAAGGCGGCCCAGCTCAGCGCCTCGCCGTTCAGCGTCACGCTGCTCACGGTCTCCAGCGTCCCGTCCCCGGCATCCTGCTGGGTGCGGGTCACCTGATAGACCCGCTCGCCCTCCGCGTCCGTGATGGTCAGCCGGGACAGGTTGCTCAGGGTGGTCAGCACGGGGTAGCGGTTCAGGGTGTCGGCGGCCTTTGCCGACAGCAGCGCGCTCAGGCTGACGCGGCTCATGAGGTAGATGCCGTCCTCATAGCGGACGTAGTCGATGAGCTCCGCGTAGGTGCCGCCCACCGTCAGGGTGAGCTCGCTCTCGGGCCACTCGCTGACATCGTAGACCCCCGCCCCGGACACGGTGCCGGTGGTGCCCTGCGCCATGTGCAGCCGGATGATGAGCCGGGGCGCGTCAAAGCCGCAGGCGGTCAGGTTCTCCTCCGTGGCGGGCAGCACGTAGGCCCCCAGACGCAGGCTCTCCAGCTGGGACAGCAGGCTGTCCATGCGCTCGCCGTCGGCGGGGTAGAGGAGGGGCTCGGTCAGCACCCACCGGTCGATGGCGTCCGGGTCGGATATGCTGCCCTGCAGCGCCCAGGACAGGACGCTGTCCTCACGCTCCAGGGTCACGCGATCCAGCCGGGAGGCGTGGATGACGGGCTGGGTCACCGCGTGGAGCAGGTAGCGGTCCACCCGCAGCTCCTCCACGGTGCCCGCGTCGGCGGCGAAGAGCCTGTCGTCCCCGTCAATGGTCATGTAGTAGAAGATGTCGTCCCCCTGGCTTTTGTCGCCGATGCGGAGCGTGTAGTCCTCGCCGCCGGAGTAGGTGATGCGCACCACGCAGGAGGGCGCGTCCAGACCAAACTCCGACAGGCGATCCGCGTAGTCCGCCGCGTCCTCGGTCAGCACCATGTTGTAGGAGATGATGGACGCGGCGTTCAGCACCAGCTGGGCGCTGCTGCTGTCCACCAGAAAGCTGTCGTCCCCCTCCATGGTGACGACGCCGTCCTCCTGACGCAGGGCCCAGCTGCCGCCATCCCGGAGCGTGACCTCTACCCGGGCCACCTCCCCGGGGGTGCGGGAGATGATCTCCCCGCTGTACTTCACGGTTTCGGGCACCACCACCGGCGCCCTGCGGCCCAGCAGCGCCCAGCCGATGCCGGCGCCCACCAGCACCGCCGCGGCGCAGATGAGCAGCGCCCGGCGCAGCCAGGGGCGGCTCCGGGGCGGGCGGCGCTTCACCTTTTCCACGGCAGGCTCACCTCCCCGCACAGGTCATGGGCCAGCAGCGCGTCCGTGTCCTCCCGGCTGAGGGCCCACATGAGCTTGGTGACCGCCGCCTCGGTGGTCATGTCCAGCCCGGAGAGCACGTCGGAGCGCAGCATCTGCACGCCCACCTCGTAGATGGACAGGTCGGCCTTCTCGTACATGCACTGGGTCACCACCAGCACCCGGATGCCCTTCTGCCGGAGCAGGCGCAGCTTCTCCACCAGGTTGCGGCGGATGTAGTGCAGACCGCCCAGACCGAACGCCTCGATCACCAGCCCCCGGTAGCCCGCCGCCGCCACGAAATCCAGCACGTCCGGCTGGGTGCCGGGCACCAGCTTGAGCAGGAACACCCGGGGCTCCACGGTGGCCCGGAGCCGGTATTCCTCGCGCAGGGGCTGGGGGTGGGTGAAGTGGACGCCCTCGGAGTCGATGTGCCCGGCGGGGGCGTGGTTCACGCTGTCGAAGGCGTCGAAGGAGGTGGTGTGGGTCTTGACGGCCCGGGTGCCCAGAATGAGCTTGCGGTTGAAGCACACATAGACCCCCGGCACCCCGGCGCAGGCCGCCTCCAGCGCGCAGGACAGGTTGGTCTCCGCGTCGGACAGGGGCACGCCCATGGGCAGCTGGCTGCCGGTGAGGATGACGGGCTTGCGCAGCCCGGCGAGCATGTAGCTCAGGGCGGCGGCGGTGTAGCCCATGGTGTCGGTGCCGTGGGTGATGACCACGCCGTCGGCCTCCCGGCTGGCCTCGTCCACCGCCTGGGCCAGGCGCATCCACTCCTCGGGCTGGATGTTGCTGGAGTCCATGCGGAACACGTCCCGGCCCTCCACGGTCACGCCGCTGCGGGTGGGAATGGCCCCGAGCAGCTCCCGGGCGGGCAGGGCCGGGGTCAGGCCGTCGGGGGTGGTGCGGCAGGCGATGGTGCCGCCGGTGGCAAGCAGGGCAATACGCATGGATCATCCTCCGGAGTGCGGGAATTTTTTCGCTCAACAGTATAGCACGAATGTGGCAACTTTGCAAAAGATATGGTATGATGTTTACAAAACCTTCAAAAGGTTCCTGCCGGGGAGGGCCCGTGGCGGGAGGAGAAACGGAGGAAAACGTGCCATGCTGCTGATGATTCTTCTGGCGGCGCTGCTGCTGGCGGTGCTGCTCGTGCTGTTCCTGACCGCGCCCCGGCTGCCGCGCCGGGCGATGCCCGAGGGGCTGCGGGGCGTGGACTACGCCCACCGGGGCCTGTGGAACGGGGCGCGTCCCGAGAACAGCCTCGCCGCCTTCCGTGCGGCCCACGACGCGGGCTTTGGCGTGGAGCTGGATGTGCATCTGGCGGCGGACGGCTCCCTGCCCGTGGTACATGACAGCCGCCTGCAGCGCATGTGCGGCGACCCACGGCGCATCGACGACCTGACGGAGCCGGAGTGGCGCGCCCTGCGCCTGCCCGACGGCAGCGGGCTCCCGTCGCTGCCGGAGGCGCTGGAAGCCTGCGGCGGCGTGCCGCTGATTGTCGAGCTGAAGGAGGGGCGGGACCATGCCGCGCTGTGCGAGCGGGTGCTGCCGCTGCTGCGGGCCTATCCCGGGGCGTGGTGCGTGGAGAGCTTCGACCCCCGGGTGGTGCGCTGGCTGAAGCGGCACGCGCCGGAGGTATTCCGGGGGCAGCTGGGCTACGTCGACCGGAAGCGGCATACCCTGCGCTACCGGCTCATGGCGGCGCAGGTCATGAACGTGCTGGGCCGCCCGGACTTCATCGCCTGGCGGGCGGAGGACGACGGCTGCCTATCCATGCGTCTGCAGCGGGCGCTGTTCCGTCCGCATCTGGTGGCGTGGACGGTGCGCAGCCCCGGGCAGCTGGAGGCGCAGCGGGATCGCTGGGCGCTGCAAATCTTTGAGGGGTTTGTGCCGAAGCGTTGACAAAGCCGCGGGCATCCGGTATAATTGTAGCATTCGGGGCGGGCTGTGCCCGCGCCGGACTGCACCTGCTGCGGAGGGCTCCGGGCATGGTGCTGATTTTGCTGTTTTGATGCTGAAAGGAGCAGTCATTCATCATGGCCAACGAAAAGAGCAATCTGATTACAGCCGCCGGTCTTGCCAAGCTGCAGGAGGAGCTGGATCATCGCATCAGCTTCGTCCGCAACGAGATCGCCAAGGAAATTGAGTTCGCCCGTGGCTACGGCGACCTGTCCGAGAACGCCGAGTACACCGAGGCGAAGAACAAGCAGTCCGAGAACGAGGCGGAGATCGCCCGTCTGCAGGTCGCCATCCGCAACGCCGTGGTGGTGGAGGATGACCAGATCAGCACCGAGAAGGTGTCCGTGGGCACTACCGTCACCGTGAAGGATCTGGACGACGGCAACACCTACACCTACGCCATCGTGGGCGCGCAGGAGGCCGATCCCTTCGAGGACAAGATCAGCAACGAGTGCCCCGTGGGTGCCGCGCTGGTGGGCCGCGCCGTGGGTGACCGGGTGGAGGTGGAGGCCCCCGCTGCGGTGCTCCACTACGAGATTCTGGAGATCAAACGCTAAAGGAGCTGACACCATGGCTGATTATCCCGTAACGCCCCTGACGCCTCCGCTCTCCGAGCAGGAGATCATCCGCCGGCAGAAGCTGCAGGCCCTGCTGGACGCGGGCGAAAACCCCTATGCCATCACCCGCTATGAGGTGACCCACCACAGCGCCCGGATCCTTCAGGACTTCGAGGCCCTGGAGGGGCAGACCGTGTCCGTGGCGGGCCGCATGATGAGCCGCCGCGTCATGGGCAAGGCCTCCTTCGCCCATCTGCAGGACGCGGAGGGCTCCATCCAGATCTATGTGACCCGGGACGAGCTGGGTCAGGACGCCTACCAGGCCTTCAAGCAGGATGACGTGGGCGATCTGCTGGGCGTGAAGGGCACCGTGTTCCGCACAAAGACCGGCGAGGTGTCCATCCATGTCACCTCCCTGACGCTGCTGTGCAAGTCGCTGAAGGTGCTGCCGGAGAAGTTCCACGGTCTGGTGGACACCGACCTGCGCTATCGTCAGCGCTACGTGGACTGCATCGTGAACCCCGAGGTGCGCGACACCTTCCGCAAGCGCTCCCGGATCATCGCCGCCGTGCGTGAGTTCCTGGACAGCCGTGGCTACCTGGAGGTAGACACCCCGGTGCTGCAGACTGTGGAAATCGGCGCTTCGGCCCGGCCCTTCCGCACCCATCACAACGCGCTGGACATCGACATGCTGCTGCGCATCGAGACCGAGCTGTACCTGAAGCGCCTGATCGTGGGCGGCTTCGAGCGGGTGTACGAGGTGGGCCGCATCTTCCGCAACGAGGGCATGGACGCCACCCACAACCCCGAGTTCACCTCCGTGGAGACGTATCAGGCCTACGCGGACTACCGGGAGATCATGGAGCTGGTGGAGCAGCTGTACGAGTTCGTGGCGATGAAGGCGCTGGGCACCACCGACGTGACCTATCAGGGTCAGGTGATTCACCTGAAGGCCCCCTGGAAGCGCATCACCATGGCGGACGCGGTGAAGGAGTGCTGCGGCGTGGACTGGACGGCATGGGCCACCGATGAGGAGGCCCGGGCCGAGATGGAGCGCCGGGACATCCATGTGGAGAAGGACGCCCGCCGGGGCGACTGCCTGGCGGCGCTGTTCGACGAGTACGTGGAGCCCACGCTGATTCAGCCCACCTTCATCATCGACTACCCCGTGGAGATCTCCCCGCTTGCCAAGCGCAAGCCGGAGAATCCTGCGCTGACCGAGCGCTTCGAGTTTTTCATCACCGGTCACGAGATGGGCAACGCCTTCTCCGAGCTGAACGACCCCATTGATCAGCGCCGCCGCTTCGAGGAGCAGATGCAGCAGCGCATCGCCCAGGGCAACAAGGCGGAGATCGACGAGGACTTCGTGAACGCGCTGGAGTACGGCATGCCGCCCACGGGCGGTCTGGGCTTCGGTCTGGACCGGATGGTCATGCTGCTCACCGACAGCCCCACCATCCGCGACGTCCTGCTGTTCCCCACGATGAAGCC
>JAEDKS010000194.1 GCA_016295665.1 Clostridia bacterium | reverse complement strand
TCTTCAACAGCCTGTTCACCACCCTCATCACGGTGACGCTGAGCATCGTGGTGTGCTGTCTGGGTGCCTACGGGCTGGTGAAGCACAAGCCGGCGGGGTCGAAGGCGATCTTCGCCGTGGTGGTGGCGGCGCTGAGCTTCTCCACCCACGTGACGCAGATTCCCAACTATCTGGTCGTCAACAAGCTGGGGCTGGTGAACACCCTGTGGGCACTCATCATCCCCAAGATCGCGGTGGCGTACAACTTCTTCCTGGTCAAGCAGTTCTGCGAGCAGCTGCCGGACTCCATTCTGGAGGCGGCCCGCATCGACGGGGCGAAGGAGCTGCGGGTGTTCTGGACCATCGCCATGCCGCTTCTGAAGCCCGCGTGGACGACGCTGGCGGTGTTCTCCTTCGTCAACAACTGGAACGACTACTTCTCGCCCCTGATCTTCATCAGCAGCGACGCGCTCAAAACCCTGCCCCTGGCGCTGCAGACCCTGTCCGGCGGCGCGGGCGTGGTGGCCCGTACCGGCGCGGTGGCGGCGGCCACGTTCCTGACCACGCTGCCCTCCATCCTGGTGTTCGCCATCATGCGCGGCAAGGTGATGGAGACCATGACCTTCTCGGGCATCAAGTCGTAAGGAGGGAAAGAACGTGCTGAAGAGGATCGTGGCCCTGCTTATGACCCTGTGTGTCCTCTGGGCGCTGCTGCCGTCGCCCGCCGCCCGCGCCATCGTGGGCGCGGACGCCATCGTGGCGGACGCCGACGAGAACTTCATTCCGATTCCCGCGGCCTACGAGGTGTACACCACCTTCAAGAACCTGGGCGAGGCGGGCTTCATGAACCACCCGGAGGACCTGTTCGTGGGCCCGGATGACCTGCTGTACGTGGCGGACACGGAGAACAACCGGGTGCTGAAGCTGAGCCGGGAGGGCGAGGTGCTGGAGATCATCACCGAGGCCGGCGGCATGGCGCTGAACAAGCCCCGGGGCGTGTACGTGGGGGACGACCTGTCCCTGTGGATTGCCGACACGGGCAACCTGCGCCTGGCGACCCTGAACGCGGACGGCTCCGACCGGAAGGTGTACGTCAAGCCGGACTCCCCGCTGCTGGAGAAGAACTTCACCTTCGACGTGCAGAAGCTGTTCGTCGCCAACACGGGCTACATCTATGTGCTCAAGGGCGCCAACCTGATCGCCATCGACGAGGGCAACGCCTTCCGGGGCTATCTGGGCGCGGACGAGGTGGGCTTCTCCCTGTACCGGACGCTGATTCGCATGTTCGGCTCCAAGAGCCAGATCGAGCGCACGGTCAAGCAGGAGCCTGCCAGCTACTCCAACTTCTTCATCGGCGCGGACAACATGATCTACGGCATCCTGTCCAACAAGGACACCGCGCAGATCCGCAAGCTGAACTCCGTGGGCAACAACACCTACCCGGAGGAGCAGTACGGCTTCGTGCTGGAGGACAAGGAGGGCAAGCCCCTGACGCCGACCCTCGCGGACATCACCGTGGAGGACAACGGCATCCTGACCGTGGTGGATCGCCTGACGGGCCTTCTGTACCAGTACGATCAGGAGGGCAACCTGCTGTGTGCCTTCGGCGGCATCGGCACGGTGGGCGGCCTGTTCCAGATTCCGGTGAGTCTGGACGCGGACAGCCGGGGCTATCTCTATGCGCTGGACTACAACACCGGCGCCATCACCGTGTTCCGGCCCACCCACTTTATCCAGCTGATTCATCAGGCGGTGACGCTCCACGGCGAGGGCCGCTATGAGGAGGCGCTGGTCTACTGGCAGCAGGCGCTGGAGATTGACAGCAACTACGCCCTGGCGCATCAGGGCGTGGCAAAGGTGATGGGCAAGCAGGAGCGCTGGAAGGAGGCGCTGGACGCCTACACGCTGGCGGACGACAAGGAGGGCTATTCCGAGGCCTTCTCCGAGTACCGGCATGAGCTGTTCCGGCAGTACTTCGTGCCCGTGGTGCTGGTGGTGGTCATCGGCCTGGTGATTCTGGGCAAGCTGCTGGGCCTGGCGAAGCGCAAAGCGGATGAGTGGGCCGACAATGTACAGATGGGAAGGGGGCTGTGAGCGTGGAAAGCCTGAAACTGTGCGTGATGATCCTGTTCCACCCCGTGGTGGTGACGGAGCACATCAAGCGTCAGCGCGGACGCCGCGCCCAATGGCTGCCCATTCTGGTGATGCTGGTGCTGATGGTGGCGGTGCGGGTGTTCTCCATCTATGTGACGCACTACCCGCTCACCTCCGTGTCCGTGCGCAAGGCGAACCTGCTGCTGGAGTGCGGCAAGCTGATGGTGCCGGTGCTGACCTGGGTGCTGGCGTCCTACGCCATGACCACCATTCTGGACGGAGAGACCCTCTTTCAGGAGACGCTGCTCTTCAGCGCCTACGCCCTGACGCCCTACATCGTGTTCACCCCGGTGCTGACGCTTCTCTCCCGCCTCATGGACATCTCCCAGCTGGGGGTGTACACCGCGGCGGAGATCATCATCCTGGGCTGGGTGGTGGCGCTGATGATTCTGGCGCTCAAGGAGATGAACGGCTATTCCGGCGGCAAGACGGTGCTGGTCATCGCGCTGTCGCTGTTCACGATGGTGATGATCTGGGCGGTGGTCATTCTGCTCTACACCATCGCGTCCCAGTTCGTGACCATGCTCCGGGAGATGTTCTACGAGTTCATCTACCGGATGAACTGAGCAGGAGGGGAGAGAAGATGAAGAAAAAGCTCATCCTGTGCCTGCTGACCGCGCTGCTGGTGCTGCTGTGCGGCGCCGCCCGGGCGGAGGAGCGGACGCTGGTGGCGGAGAACGACCGGCTGAGCCTGTACCTGACGGACGACCTGTGCGGCTTCGAGGTGCTGGATCACGAAACGGGCATGACCTGGTCGTCCTCCATGAACGACCCCGCCTTTGACGGCAAGCTGGCGGGTCTGAACGAGAAGAAGGCCAGCTCGCTTTTGACGGTGAACGTGACCAATCTGGAGAAGGGCGCCGGCTCCATCACCAACGCGGTGCTGCGTAACGACAAGGCGCTCGAGGCCAGCTACACGCCCATCGAGGGCGGTGCGCGCATCCACTACGACCTGGTGACCACCCAGATCGCCGTGGACGTGGAGGTGGTGCTGGACGGGGACACGGTGCTGGTGCGGGTGCCCTACGAGGGCCTGAGCGCCTACGGGGACTTCTCCATCGTGTCCATTGACCTGATGCCGTTCCTCTGCTCCGGCTCGGACAACGCGGAGGGCTTCCTGTTCTACCCGGACGGCTGCGGTGCCGTGCTGGACTTCCAGGACGATGCCCACTTCCGCGAGAACACCCAGCTGTTCACCGTCTACGGCAATCTGGAGAAGCTGCCGGGGCTGCTGGACTTCTTCGATCAGGAGGAGCCCACGGTGATGATGCCGGTGTACGGTGTCAGCATCGGCGGGCAGGGCATGCTGGCGGTCATCGAGGAGGGCGCGGAGACGGCCCGCATCTCGGTGAACAGCTCCAGCAAGATCCTGGCGCTGAACTACGTGTTCGCGAACCTGCTGTACCGCCGGGGCTTCGACGACCTGCGCGTCACCACCCGGCAGATCAAGACCTATGACAAGAAGGCCATGGAAACGGACTACGCCCTGCGCCTGCTGTTCCTGCCCGACGGGCAGAGCAGCTACAGCGACATGGCGGTGGCCTACCGCACCTACCTGCTGGAAAAGCAGGGGCTGGAGCGGCGTACGGGGGACGAGGGCGTGGTGATTGACCTGTTCATGTCCGCGCCCGAGGATGGGCTGCTGTTCGATGTGCAGCGCACCGTGACCACCCTGGAACAGGCCGGGGAGATGCTGGACCATCTGCAGGCCGCC
>JAEDKS010000193.1 GCA_016295665.1 Clostridia bacterium | reverse complement strand
AGAACGCCGACGTGTCCATCACCGGCAACTCCACCAACCCCACCCGCTTCCAGCATCCCGTTGCCGGCACCTACAAGAAGGAGCGTTGGGAGGCGGGCAAGGCCTACTTCTCCGTTGCCTCCGGCGGCGGCACGGGCCGTACCCTGCATCCCGATAACATGGCTGCCGGCCCTGCCTCCTACGGCATGACCGATACCATGGGCCGTATGCACTCCGATGCTCAGTTCGCCGGCTCCTCCTCCGTGCCCGCGCACGTGGAGATGATGGGCTTCCTGGGCATGGGCAACAACCCCATGGTCGGCGCGACCGTCGCCGTGGCTGTGGCGGTTGAGGAGTCCCAGAAGAAGTAATCCCGCATCGTATGCGGAAACCGGCACCCCGGAAAGGGGCGCCGGTTTTTCTTGCGCTTCTATTGCACAACATCCCCGGTCACCGCGTCCACGCAGCAGGCGATCAGAAGCACCTCGGGCAGGTAGCTGTGCCGGGCCTGCGGGGTCAGCGTCTCCGTGCCGGTGAGCTGAACCGTCAGGGACAGCGCCACATACCAGCAGGGCCGCAGCAGACCGCTCCGGGCGTACCAGGCCGCCTGCACGTGCTCCGCCCGGAGGACGAAGGCGGGGGTGTGGGCCTCCCAGAAGGCCGGATAGTCAAACCCGGCCTCCCGCACCCGGGCCATGCCCGCCATGGCGGGCTGATACAGCCCGAGGGCGTGGTCGATGGCGCGCCTGACGGCATCGTCCCAGGGGATGGCGGCCCCGCCGAGGGCGACGGCACCGGTGACCTCGCAGGTGCCGCTCACCTCCAGACAGAGCGGCTCGCCGTCCCGGAGCACCACGGCGGCATACAGGGGCGCGTCGCTTTCGGCGGCATCGGAGAACAGCATCGGCACGATGGGATAGCCGTCCACCTCCGGCACGCAGAGCAGGAGGACGTCGGTCAGCGCCAGGGCCGTGCCGGCATCGCACCGCGCCAGCCACTGCTCCGGCGTGTCCAGACGCCCGAGGACACCGCGACGGTGGCATGCCTCCAGATCGGCAAGCGACGCGCAGAGAAAGGGCGTGTCGGCGGGATGGAAGCCAGCGGTTTGCAGGGCGTGCAGGAGATGGTCGTAGGAGGAAGGGGAGCCCGTCGCGGCCTGCCGGGGGAGGGTCGGGCAGGTCGGCAGCAGTAGGCTCAGGGTGCCGGGCGCAAGGGGCCGCAGGGGGTCGCTGTCGAAGGCGGCCTGCACAGCTGCGGTGACGGGGGCGGCGATGTCACCAAAGCTGAGCTGCCGGTACTGGTACTGCGTCAGCGCCCCGGTAAAGCCCTGGGGCGCCGTCAGCTCGCAGAGGACGGCCCAGTCCCGAAAGGGCTGCTCGTCGATGCGGAGGGCCTGCTCCGCGCAGACGGGGCAGGGGTGCGCAAGGCACAGAGCAAGGCACAGCGCCACAAGGCGCAGGACGGGGGCGGGGACGGACATGGAAAACACGCTCCTTTCAGCGGAAAACGGCAGCAGAAAGGGACTGCCCTCCCGGACGGATGCGACCGGGGGCGGCAGTCCCTGCCCCGTTACTCCTTGACCCGCAGCGTCAGCGTCACGCTGCCGGGGGTTCCGTGGTACAGCGCCAGGTCGTCCATGCCGTCCTCATAGGGATGGACGGTGTAGAACAGCGTCAGGGGAATCTCCCAGCCATCCGCCACGCGATAGGCGCTCATGGCCTCCTCGTCCAGCTGCCCCTCCAGCATGAACAGCACCGCGCCGCCCTCGATGTCCAGGGCGTCCATGCTCAGGTACACGCGGTCATTCCGGTTTTCGGTCGCGCCCAGATTAATCTCGGAGGCCTCAATCAGCACCAGCGACTTGTCCGGGTCCGCCATCATCTGCCGCACGGGGCCGTGGCCCTTGCTCGTCCACAGCCAGTGCTCGCCGCGATCCTCGCTGTCCTCCGGGGTGGCGGAGTCATCAAAGTCACTTACATAGCTGCCGTCCGCGTCCAGATTCCACAAGGGATGCAGCTCCACAGCATCGCCGTCCCGGGGCGCGGCGGTCACCGCCAGCACCAGCAGCTGCTCCTCGGGGAGCCAGACCGCCTCGGGCACCTGCACGGTGACCAGCGCGTCGTCGGACTGCTGCTGGGGGATGTCGGTCAGCACATGGTTCATCATGGCCTCATAGCGCTCGGGGTACAGCTCCTTCAGGTAGGTGGCACGGTTGCTGTAGTACCAGCTCATGACCTGGGACACCGCCGCGCAGGCCGCGCCGCCCACCAGCATCACCAGCACCACCGCCAGCACGGGCAGGGCCGCGATTCGTTTCTTCATGGTTTGTTCTCCTTTCGCACGCAGGGGGGCGGTCAGCGCGTGCTGAAAGGCAGCGTGGGTTTGGGGCGGGACGTCACCATACACGTCCCGAAGCTGTTCCCGCAGTTCCTTCTCGGTCATGCGCAT
Organism: Clostridia bacterium; assembly: GCA_016295665.1. Classification (GTDB taxonomy): domain Bacteria; phylum Bacillota; class Clostridia; order Christensenellales; family Aristaeellaceae; genus HGM11604. The sequence goes on along the minus strand of JAEDKS010000193.1, from coordinate 1,480 downwards.
CGCCTCCTTTCTCGTCGTCCAGCTGAACGCGCAGCCGGCCTCGGGCCTGATGAAGCCGGGCCTTGACGGTGCCCGCAGGCACGCCCAGGGCGCGGCTGACCTCCGGAATGGAGAAGCCCTCCAGGTAGTACATCACCGTCACCAGCCGCAGCTTCTCCGGCAGAGCCTCCAGCGCCAGGCGCAGGGGCAGATTCCGGAGCCCCTCGCACTCGGCGGCGGGCTCGGGCGCCTGCTCCAGCGGCGTCAGACGCCGGGCGGCGCGCTGCATGGAGTGGCACACGTTGATGAGGATGCGCACGCTCCAGGTGGTGAAGTACTGCTCGTTCCGCAGCCTGTCCCGGTGTGCCCAGCAGCGCGTGACGGTCTCCGCCAGCGCGTCCTGCCGGTCGCTCTCCGAGGGCAGCAGGCTGCAGGCCACATGGTACAGCGTTTTCTCCGCTGCCGCCATGTGCTCCAGCCAGGTTTGCTCGTTCATGTTCATCGCTCCGATCCATGGCTTCGGTTTGTCATGACACTCATTAGACGCACCGGAGGCGCGAACGGTTGCGGGCGAAAGGAATTTTCTGCAGTATTATCCGCGCTTTTCCGCCCGGCGCCAGATGAGCTGGAAGTCCTCGAAGATGACCGGCATGTCCTCCCGGAAGGCATAGCCCAGCTCGGCACCCTCCGCACGGAAGAATGCCTCGTGATTGCGCCGCCAGCTGTCCAGGGTATCGTCCTCCCCCTCGCGGCGGGCGATGCGGAAGGTGATGTCCCGGTAGGGGATGACCTGCACGCCGGTGGTCTCGATGACGCACCAGGGCTCGCCGTCCCAGTCGGTGATGATGGACAGATTCCCCACCTGCGGCAGGGGCTCGCCCTCCAGCTCGTAGCCCCACAGGCTGGAGGAGGTGGCGCACTTCACGCCCCGCAGCACCAGGTCAAGCAGCGCGTTGGCGGCGCCCTCGGTCAGCTCAAAGTGCCACGCCTCGGGCATGGGCGTGTCGAGCGGGCGGCCCGTGCCGCGCAGAAAGTCCCTCCAGAAATCCTGACAAGTCATGTCAATGCCTCCTTTCGACTGTGTTCACGATACCATATTTTTCTGCGGGATGCAACCCCCGGGCACGTTTCGGGGAGAATCTTGCAAAAAATGTGCCATCCCGCGTTTTTCCCCTTGACAGAAGCGCTTTTTCGTGTTATGATTACTTCGTTGCCAATACGTAGGGGCATGGTGTAATGGTAACACGTGGGTCTCCAAAACCTTTGTTGAGGGTTCGAGTCCTTCTGCCCCTGCCAGAAGAACCAGTTTTGTGAGAAGCTGGTTCTTTTTATCAAGCGTTCATCCAATCGTCAATGTAGTCAACAAGTGAAATGGACTGATTCATGATTCATCCTTTATGCAAAAAAATCCCCACCAAGGGGGACTTTTACACGCCGTCTCTCCGCTACTGCAGCAGCTTCAGGAACTGCCTTGTCCGCTCCTCGCGGGGGGCGGTGAACA
>JAEDKS010000192.1 GCA_016295665.1 Clostridia bacterium | reverse complement strand
AAGTTTCTATTTGAGAAAATATTTCAAAAAATTTCCGAAAACCCCTTGTATTTTCTAACCGGATGGTGTATAATATACCCGAACAGGTGCGCCCATTCTGTGCCTGCCGAAAGGATGGTTCCCCACGACCGCCGCCCTGCTGACGAACATTCGCTCTTTCCTCCAGAGGGAGCTTGCCGTCCTGCTGGCCTGCTTCCTGCGGGTCACGGATGCCTTTGCATGCACTTTATGCATTTGCATTTTTTGCATTCCAAACGATGCCAACAACAACACCAACATCAACACCAACAACAACATCAACTTCAACAACAACTGTAACATCAACAACAACACCAACGTCAACTCCACCTCCAACTCCACCTTCATCTCCAACTGTAACTGTAACTGGAACTCCAACACCAACACCAACCGCCGGTGCCTGCGCCCCGGCGCGTATGTCCGGCTGACGCCGGAATCCCACACACACACCCACACAAAGAAAGGAAACCACGGAAAAGGAATCCCGAAAGGGGGAACCTGCGGATTTTCTCCGTCCGTTATCTTTACAGAACGTCCCACCTGTGGTATACTATGGATTGACCGAACGATCGGTCAATTCATGAAGAACACGAAGGTAGCTTTGATGAAGGAACGCGACGAGGTGGCCTTTCAGCAGCGGAAGGCCCGCATTATGGAGGCCTGCTTCAACTGCTACGCCGAGCGGGGCCTGAACGGCACCGGCATTCAGGCGCTTGCCGAGGCCTGCGGCCTGTCCAAGGCCAGCCTGTACACCTATTTCGGCTCGCTGGACGAGCTGATTGTGGAATCCACCGCCTACTGCATGAGCCGCGTGGAGGACGAATTCATGGCCCTGGCGCCGACCTGTCCCGAGGACATCGGGCGCTTCATCCGCGAGGTGCCCGCCTGGACGGCGGAGCGCCACGGCAAGAAGTACCGGCTCATGTACCAGGTCTACACCCACCCGAAGTACATCGAGCACGGCAGGGCCTTCTTCCGGGGCGTGGACGAGCGCTACCGGGCCTATGCCGCGCAGCTGTCCCCCGTGCTGGGGCTGAGCTGTGACGTGCTGACGCCGCTCATCTTCATCTTCGTTCGCGCCGTGGTGCACTACGCCATGTTCGGGGACGAGTACTATCTGCAAAGCCAGCTGCGGGTGCTGCAGGAGACCATCGGCCTGCTCAGGCCCCGCCCGGCTCCGTGACCCGCTCCCCCGCCCGCTGATCCACCTGATAACACCACGAAACGGAGGCTTCTCCATGAAACGCTTTCTCGCCCTGCTGCTGATGATGACCCTGCTGCTCTGCGCGGCTTCCGCCCTTGCCGACGCGTCCGGGCTGACCCCGGCGCAGATCGCCGATCTCCAGCGCCTTGCCGGCACGGAGGACGCCCTCTGGCAGGAGGGCACCGCCCCCACCGCGTCCATGAGCGCCTTCCAGCTCTGGCAATGGACGGACTGGTTCCTGTCCCACCAGGTGCGCAGCCTGCGGAGCGCGCTGCAGGTCTACGAGGCGCAGGACGGCAGCTACCGGCCCGCGCAGTTCGTCAGCGACCTGAAGCAGCTGCGGGAGCTGGAAGCGACCCTCGCCAGCCTCGAAGCCCGGCTGGAGGACGACCGGCTCGCCATCACCAACGGCCTGCGCCTGCTGGAGGGGGAGGCCACGGGGGACGCTGACCGGCAGGCCGCGCTGCAGCGCATCCGGGAGGCCGAGGCGGAGATTCCCGCCCTCGCGGAGACCCTGTCCCGCAGCAGCGATGATTGGGTCGCCGCCGTGGACGCCATCGCCGGGCGCCTGCGGGACGACTATGAAGGCCATCTCGCCGTGCTGCGGTACAACCAGTCATCCACGTGGCTGCCCACGGAGGCCGCTGAGAACGCCGCCAACCCGGGCTTCCAGATCTCCGTCGCGTCCACGATGCAGGTGCGCCTGCGGGTCTGTGACCCGGCGGGCAACGCCATTCCCCATGCCTCGGTCACCCTGTCCAACCCGCAGACGGGCACGATGACGATCAAGAGCACGGACGCGCAGGGCGATGCCCTGTTCCTGGTCGGTCACCTGGGCGCGGACGAGAGCGGCGAAATGAAGCTGTCCCTGCGGGTCGATGCCAGGGGCTACCGCTCCTGCGCCATGGAGACCGTGCACCTGCGCGCCGGCGAAACGCGCACCATCGAGCTCACGCCCGACACCGGCGACCCCTACCTGATTTCCGCCTGCTTTGACGGCAGGGACATCCTGAACGAGGCCACCACCTTCTACGCCACCGCCGCCAACACGGCGAAGCACACCTTCTCCGTGCTGATTCACGCGGACACGGACGGCGAGGTGGCGCTGCGCTATCCCGTGGATGCCTCCGGCGAGAGCTTCGTCACCATCGCCAAGCCCTTCTCCGCCGCCAGCAGCGGCAGCACCCCCGTGACCTTTGAGGAGCCGTGGCTTGCCGTCCTGCGCCCCGGCACGCCGGTGTCCATCGTGGTGACCTGCGGCGGGCAGGAGTACGTCACCCCCGCCCGCCTCGTGCTCCAGCAGCCCATGGTGCCCGCCCCCGTCCGGAGCCGCGAGGCGCTGTTCTCCCTGCTCTCCGGGGCGGGGTGCCTGCGTCTTTCCCTGCCGGGCAACACGCCCTTCCTCGGGGGCAGCGACGTGAATCTGGCCCTCCCCGAGCCGCTGCCCGCCGTGCTGTACCTGCCCTCGGGCCGGGTGCTGGCGGCGCAGGGCTACGACCTCCTGCCCGAGCAGGCCGCCTGGCAGACCGGGAACGCGGAGGAGGAGGCCCGGCTGGTCAAGGCGCTGGAGGTGCGCGGCAAGGCCGATGAGGCCATGGCGACCGCCGGTGCCTACCGCCGCATCAACACCACCGTCCAGTCCGACCTGCTGGGCGAGCGGGGCGGCGCTGTCACCGCCTTCGCGGCGCTGCAGGGCCTATGGCGCCACGGCAGCGACACGCTCACCCTGCGCGGCACCGCCGGGGCCACCGTGGCCCTCCGCGCCGCCATCCCCCAGCTGCTGACCTCGGGCACCGCCGTGCTCCGGGCGGGGCTGGAGGCGGAGCTTGCCACGGGCTTCGGCCTGCCGGTGACCTCCACCCTGCCCTTCGCGGTCACGGGCGGCACCCCCGCCCCCGGCGCGCCGGTCACCGGCGTCAAAGCCGATGCCCTCGTGCCCCTCACGCTCTCCCTGGGCGTGGCGGGCGGCACGGCGGTGCCCGACGCGGTGTCCGTGGACGTGACCGGTTCCGGCACCCTGCAGGCCGCCCTGCGCTTCACCTCCGCCGGGGCCAGGGGCGAAGCGGCGCTGGACATGACCCTCGAAGCGACCGTCCTCGACAATCTGAACCGCTGGCACGAGACCCTCTGGTCGGGCCGGCTGACCCTCACCTCGTCCACCCCCGACGTCTCCCTCCCCCCGGACATCCAGTCCTTCCCGAGGGACAATACCGATTCGGTGCCGCCGCTGCCCCCCACGTCGACCGCCGAGCAGACGGGCCCGGAGGTGCTGTCCCCGACCACGCAGCAGGTGTTCAGCATGATGGACGTGGCGGCGGGCGACCCGCAGGTGGTGGAGATCGGCGGTCAGACCTATCTGTTCTGGATTCAGCCCGGCCAGATCGATTCGCCATCGATCGTCAATTGGCTGAACCTGAGCGAACCCGACCGATTTGGCCAGGTCAGCCACTTGAATAGTAATCATAGTGCAGATCCAAATCCCATGCGCCAAAAGAACACATACGATTACGCCTTCGCCGTTCAGGGAGGCGAGGGAGATTGGTGCGCACTGACCATCCTCAGCGTCCACTACGCGAATTTCTCGTCCAGCCAGCCGACCGGCTGGTGCGTGGCGACCGTGGGCATGCAGCGCAATACCATCGGTAATCTGGACATCAGGCAGTACAAGTAGTGCCTGTTTTTTGGCGTAACCGACGAGGAT
>JAEDKS010000191.1 GCA_016295665.1 Clostridia bacterium | reverse complement strand
AGGTCGAAGGCCGGGATGCCGCGGGTCACGGAATCAATGCCAAAGGGATTCAGCGCCGGATAGATGTCAACCGTGCCGCGAAGCAGCTCCGGATGCCCGGCGATGCGGCGCTGCACCTCGTAGCACACGAACTGTCCCTCCAGCTCATCTCCATGAATGCCGGTTACAATGCTGATGCGCTTCCCGCCGACGGGCGACTGCAGACGATTCTTCTGAATTCGCAGCTTCTCGTCCACAGGCAGACTGACCTCGGTGATTTTCCGGATCATAGCAGGACACAGCCGGGCGGACGGGAACGGTCCCGGCGCCCGGCATTCCTTTCTCTCTTATTCTGATGTTGCCGCCGAGGTCATGCTCCCTCCGTCATCTCCCGCACCGTTGCGGTGATGTGCAGCGTCTGTTTTCCTCCGCCGGTCAGCACGCCCTGATTGATGGCGCAGTCCGCCGCGTCCCTGCCCGGCGCGAACAGGATGCAGCTGTCCCCCACCAGCTGATGATTGGTCGGGTCAAAGGCGACCCAGCAGCCGCCGGAGTACACCTCGACCCAGGCATGGCTCTCCCCCTCGCCGATCATGAGCCCGGCGCAGTATCGGCAGGGAATCCGCCGGGTGCGGAGCACCGCCAGCATGATGTGGGCGTAGTCCTGACATACGCCGCTCCCCTGTTGCAGCGCCTCCTCTGCGGTCGTCCGGACGCCGGTCGTGCCCGGGGCATAGGTCATGCGCGCACGAAGCAGCGTCATCAGCGCCTCCGCGCTCCGCAGCGCGCCATCCTCATGGCTCTCCCATGGCACCGCGTCAGCCAGCGCACGGACAGCCTCGCCCGCCTCCGTCAGCGGAGTCGGCACCCGGTAGATGCCGACCTGATGCAGCGGCCCGGTGCGCTCGCCAGGGGCAAGTCCGGTCAGGACAAGGCCGCTGATGTGCAGCGTGAGCGCCTGATGCGGCGCCGTTGCCCTGCCGTAGCAGTACAGCCGCCCAAAGCTGTCCCGGTTGTAGGACAGAAAGTCGCAGGGCGTGACCTCGTTGTGCAGGGAGACCACCTGCTGACAGCAGCCGCCTGCGGGAATGCAGCGGAAGCTGAAGCGGTGATTGCTTGCCGGAAGCTCAAAGGCGATGGTCATGCGATAGTCAAACTGAAGCTCCCGCATGGCAGGCTCATGCCTCCAGCAGGCGATCCACCCGCCAGACGATGCCCCGGTAGTCCATCTCGCCCGCTTCGATCAGCAGCCGAAGCTCCTCCAGCAGCGTCGGATCATAGCGCAGATCCGTCTTGCGGACACGGTCTGCCAGACGGTAGTACTCCCGCTTCATGTCCTCCTGGGGCCGGTGAAGCCGTGCAAACAGGTCGAGCCGCTCAATGCGCTTGCCCACCTTGATGATGTTGCGCACATTCTCGTCGGCGATCATGTCATCCGCCACACCCCAGAAGGCCAGAATATCGTCCACCACGCGCTGCAGCTCCATCATGGGCGCGGGCACGCCCCGGGCGCTGTTCATCACGTAGAGCGCCATCTGCACATAGCTCACGGGCTCCGAGCCGATCTCCTCCCGGAGCTCCACCGCGTTGTCAAAGGCGCGGGTCAGATTGGAGATGATCGAGTTGGGATCCTGCAGATCAAAGCAGTAGTGCTCCACAAAATCATCGCCGGAGGTGTAGATGGCCGGAATGTCCAGCCGGGCACAGAAGTCGTCAAAGGAGCGCAGCTCCCGGTCAATCAGCGTGTCAAAGCTCTCCCCGAAGAAGCGGATGGTCGTGTACACGCGCTCGGAATACCGGCCCAGCCAGTAGAGGCGATCCTTGTTGTTCAGCGAGATAATACCCATGTGTCCTTAAAGCCTCCTCCCTGCGAAGAATTGACGATGAACGAATCAGCCCGGCGGGAGAAGCGCGTCAGACCACTCCGCCACACCATGGGCTCCTGCCCCATCAGCACAAAGGCGCGAAGGTCCGCCTTGCGCTCCACCATTTTTCCGTCATCGAGGATGGGCAGATCCTTGAAGTCAATGACCTCCTGGGCGATGAACCGGCGCGGCTCCCGCTTGAGCAGGGCGATGAAGTCCTCCTTCTCCTGCCGGCTCAGCTTGCTGCCGAACAGCACGCCGTAGCCGCCCGCCTCCGCCACATCCTTGAGCACCAGATCGTCGAAGTGTGCCAGCACATACTTCATATCCTCCTCGTAGAAGGGCAGATAGGTGGGCGCGTTCTGCAGGATGGGCTCCTCGCCCAGATAGTACTTCACCATTTTGGGCACGAAGTAGTAGATGCCCTTGTCGTCCGCCACGCCGTTTCCGGGCGCATTCATCAGCGCCACGTTGCCCTTCCGGTAGACGTCAAAAATCTGCGGAATGCCGATGAGCGACTGGGGGTTGAAGGCCATGGGATCGAGATACTCGTCCGAGATGCGCCGGTAGACGACGCCGACCCGCTCCTTGCGCCCGGTGTAGTCAATGAAATACAGGTGGTCGTGCTCCACGGTCAGCTCGCTGCCCGTCACCAGATGGGCACCCGTCTTTTCAGCGAGGTAGGAGTGCTCAAAGTAGGCTGCGTTGTAGCGCCCGGGCGTCAGGATAACCGTATGTCCGCCCGTGTTCACATGATCCATGGCGGCCCGCAGGAGCCGGGCATAGTTCCGGTTGTCCTCGATGGCATTCTGCTGGAAGGTGCGCGGGCTGGCGCGGCGGCACAGCTCCCGGGCAATCATGGGATAGGACGCGCCGGATGGCACGCGGAGGTTGTCCTCCAGCACATACCACGAGCCGTCCTTTCCCTCCACCAGATCAATGCCGGCAATATGCGCATAGATGCCCTTGCTGGGAACCACGCCTTCGCAGGGCAGCAGATAGCCGCTGGAGGCAAAGATAAACTCCTCGGGCACCACCCGGTCGCGCACGATACGCTTCTCCCCATAGATGTCCCGGATGAAGGCATTCAGCGCCATGACACGCTGCTTCAGGCCCTTCTCCAGCACGGCAAAGGCATCGGCCTCGATGACGCGCGGCACGGCGTCGAACGGAAAAAGCTGCTCCCTGAACTCCCCGTTTTTATAGATGCCAAACTTGACGCCATAGCGGGCCAGCAGCCCGTTGATGGCCTCCGTATGCTGAACGAGCTCACGGTTCTCCGGCATAGACTTCTCCTCCCCCTGAAATGAAAAGGACAAGGATGCAAGCGCAAAAAGCGCCAACATCTTTGTCCGCCCTTATGATATACCAAAGCAGGGAGCTCCGTCAAGTACCGCGTGTCGAAAAAACATACTTTGCACAGAACCCTGTCCTGGGCGAAGAAGAACAGGAAGAATACAGCAAAAGAAAGAAATCTGTGATATAGTGATAGATGTCCGTGTTTTGCCTGTGAAACGCTGATACAAAGCAAAGGAGCTTCGTGATATGATGAATGCTGTCTTTGGTCCCTCCCGACTGTCCGGCGTCGCCGCTGCGCCCGCCAGCAAGAGTGAGGCCCATCGCCGGATGATCTGTGCCGGCCTGTCCAGAAACGAGACCGTCCTTTCCGGGTTTATGGACTCTGCGGACATGGCTGCCACCACCCGCTGTCTGGAGGCGCTCGGCGCCGTGCTCCGGCAGGAGGGGGATACCCTGACTCTGCGGGGATTTGTGAACAAGCCGGCGCTGCTGCCGGTATTCGACTGCGGCGAGAGCGGCTCTACGCTCCGCTTTTTCGTGCCCATCGCCATGGCGCTGTCAAACGGCGGTATCTTCCGGATGCACGGACGTCTGGGACAGCGGCCCATGGATGTCTACAGGGAGCTGTTTGTGCCCCGGGGCGTGCTGTGGCGCATGAGCGAGGGCGCGGACGGCGCCGCGGAGCTGACCGTATCCGGCGGGCTGAATCCCGGAAACTATGTGATTCAGGGCGATGTTTCCAGCCAGTTCGTGTCCGGTCTGCTCTTTGCCTTGCCCCTGCT
>JAEDKS010000190.1 GCA_016295665.1 Clostridia bacterium | reverse complement strand
CTGCTTTGTTACTAATTTCCAACTTGGTCAAAAACAAGTACATTAGTAGAAATACAACTGGGTTAATCGCGTGCATAAAGAAAAACATGCCACTGAAGTTAAAACTATGCCATCCAAATAACTGGAATACAGTTGTAAAGAACACTGTCATAATACATGGCAACACTAATTGGTATAATGTGGTGGACAACTCTTTTTTCTTCAGTAAGCCCACTATTCCGTCCAAAAGCAGTAGCAGGCCGCAAAATGAATTTGAAATGAAAGTCAGTTCGTATGAAAGGTGAAAGTTATACCCCATGAGGACAGTTCCCAAAATAAACAAGCCTACAATCACTTTCACAAACTTCGATACTGTTTTTTCTTCGTAAGCTACTATGTTATCCACCATTACTCCCTCCACCATTCTCGCTTGATGAGTCCCTTGCGCTTTTTGTAAACCAATTCCATTCGTCAATACATTAAATTCCATAGACTTGCAACAAGATGCAATATCTCAATCCCCTTAGGGAAAAAGCCAATTCTGTCAAAGGATGAACTCCCGCTGGATGTCGCAGGGCTCCTCCGCCACCGCGGAGGGCAGCACGTCCCTCGTCTCGACGCAGCCCATGTGGTCATAGGCCGCCTGGCTCTCCCGGGAGGAGTGGGAGGAGATGTACAGCCGACGCATGCCGCGCCTGCGGCCCTCGTCCACCGCCATGGCGAACAGCCGCTTGCCGATGCCCTGTCCGCGATGCTCCTCCGACACGTGGAAGGACAGCACCTCCAGCGTGTCCGCCGGGCAGTCCGGGGATTGCCGGTTCAGCGCAATGTAGCCCACGATGCGGCCCGCGTCCAGCGCTCCGAAGGCCACGCCGCCGCGCTCGGGCAGGGTGCGCAGCCGGTTTTCCCGATCCCGGCGCTTTTCCTCGTCCCAGTCGTCCACGAAGGCGATGGGCATCAGCCGCAGCCCCTCCGGGGTGTGCCGCCAGCATTCCGTGACCACCTGATGCCGCCGGAAGTCCTGCATGGAGCCGGGGTACAGGTCGCTTGCCGTCAGGGGGCGATACTCGATTTCTGCCATGTCATGCTCCTTTTTCATCGTATTCCCTCACCGCCAGGACAGCCCCAGCGCATTCCGCGTTTCACCCGCGAAGTACAGGCTGCCGCAGGCGATGACCACGCCCTCCGCGCCGGCTGTCTCCCGGGCCTGCCGCAGGGCCTCGTCCAGCGTACCGCAGGATACGGCTGCCACGCCCACGCTCCGCAGACCCGCCGCGTAGTCCTCCGCGTCCAGCGCCCGGTAGCTGTCCGGCGTCACGGTGAAGGCCACCGGCGCCAGATCCTTCAGCACGTCCAGCATCTCAGGAGTCAGCTTGTCCTTCAGCACGCCGGAGACCAGCACCCGGCGCCGGTTCGCCAGATGATTCAGCACAAAGCGCCTGAGCGCGGTCACGCCGTGGGCGTTGTGGGCGCCGTCAATCAGCACGTTGCCGCACCACTCCAGCCGCGCAGGCCACACGGTGGTCGCCAGGCCCTGCCGCACGGCCTCGTCCGGGATGCGCCAGCCCAGCGCCCGCAGCTGTTCCACCACGCCCAGCACGGTCATGGCGTTCTGCAGCTGATGCTCCCCGGGCAGGGACAGGCGCAGGCTCTCCCAGCGCGTTCCGCCCAGCTGATAGCTGGCGACGGAGCCCCGGGCATCGCATTCCGCCCGCAGCAGCATCTCCTCCCGCAGCTGAAGCAGCGGGGCGCCCTGCCGCGCTGCCGCCGCCGCGAACACCGCCTCCACCGAGGGCACCGCAGGCTGGCACACCACGGGCGTGCCAGGCTTGATGATGCCCGCCTTCTCCCCCGCGATGGCCTCCACGGTATCGCCGAGGGTGTGCATGTGATCCAGCCCGATGGCGGTGATGGCGCACACGTCCGGCACGATTACGTTGGTGGGGTCGAGCCGTCCGCCCAGGCCCACCTCCACCACGGCGATGTCCACCTGCTCCCCCGCGAACACGGACAGGGCCAGCGCCGTGCCGTGCTCAAAGGGCGTGGCGTGGATGTCCTCCTCCCGGGCCAGGCGCGCCGAGACCTCCACCAGCGGGTTGCCGTACCGCTCCAGCACCGCGTCGGAGATGGGCGCGCCGTTCAGCCGGATGCGCTCCGGATACGCCTGCAGGAAGGGCGAGGTGTACAGCCCCGTCCTGAGCCCCGCGCACCGCAGGATGCGCTCCAGCATGGCGCACACGCTGCCCTTGCCGTTGGTGCCCGCCACGTGCACAGCGGGAATGCGCGCCGGGAGCCCCAGCGCCTCCAGCAGCCTGCGGGTGTTCTGCAGACCCACCTTGTTGCCGGTCTGCTGGCTTCCGTGAATGATTTCAATGATTTCCTGTGCGCTCCGCATCAGAAATTCCTTCCATTTTTCCACGGGGAGGGCCGGTGTTCCCGCCCTCCCCGCGTGTCGTTTGATGGTTTGATTGTTCCTTACAGCTTCAGCATCATCAGGTAGTTGTTGACCAGCGTACCATCCGGCTGCCGCAGCGCGTCGGGGTGAAGGCCCACCACCCGGAAGCCCATCTTCTCGTAGAGCGCCCGGGCGCGGCTGTTGCCCTCGACAAATTCCAGCTCCACCTGCGTGACGCCCTCCCGGTGCCGGGCCTCGTCCAGCAGCTCCTCGAACATGGCGGTGCCAATGCCCTGCGCCCAGTAGGGCTTCAGCAGCGCGATGCCGATGGTCGCCCGGTGGCGCGTTTTGGCCCGGGGGCTGAAGGTGATCTGGCAGTTGCCCGCCACCTGACCCTCCACCTCCGCGACCAGCATCAGCTCGTTCTCCGATTGGGTCATGCGCTCCACAAAGCGCTCCTCCATCTCCATCGTCAGCGCATCCGCCTCCTCCGGGGTGCGGAGGAGATAGGGGGTCTCCCGGGTGGACTGCTTCAGGTAGTTCAGCAGCCCCGCCGCATCCTCCGGGCGGACGGGGCGCAGCAGACAGCTGCGCCCGTCCTTCATGGTCACGATTCTCGCTTCGCGCTTCATTGGTTTCTCCTTGTCGGCGTGGTCCATCACACGCTTTCCTGTAGCTCCGCGATGCGCTTCTCCAGCGACTCCGCCTTCTGCTGGTTGGCCGCCAGCTTGTCGCGCTCCTGCTGTACCAGCTGGGCGGGCGCCTTCGCCAGGAAGCCCTGGTTGTTCAGCTTGCCCTCGGCGCGGGCGATCTCCTTACGGATGTTGTCCAGCTCCTTGTTCAGACGGGCGATCTCCTTGGCGAAGTCCACCAGGTCGCCCAGGGGGATGTACAGGGTGCCGGCAGCGGTCACGGCGCTGACGGTCTTTTCGGTCACCTCGGCAGCGCTCTCCATCACGCAGCTCTCGCTGGCGCCCGCCAGACGGCGGAAGTACCCATCCGCGTGGGCCAGGGTCTCCGCCCAGCCCGCCTGCGGCAGCAGCATCAGCCGCGTCCGCTTGCCCGGGGCCACGTTCATCTCGGCGCGCAGGTTGCGGATGGTGCGGATCATCTCCATGATGCCCTCCATCCTCGCCGCGTCCTCCGGGAAATCGAAGCGGGCATCGGTCTGGGGCCACGCCTTCAGCATCAGGAAGCCCTCGCTGCCCGGCAGGTACTTGTACACCTGCTCGGTGAGGAAGGGCATGAAGGGATGCAGCAGCTTCAGCAGGCCCTCCAGCACATACAGCAGCACGGCCTGCACCGCCTGCTTCGCCTCGGCGTCCTCGCCGGTGAGGCGGCTCTTGGCCAGCTCGATGTACCAGTCGCAGAACTCCGACCAGGCGAAGTCGTAAATCTTCGTGGCGCTCAGGCCGAAGTCGCCCTCCTCGTTGTGGGCGGTGATCTCCCGCACCGCCTCCTGGTACCGGCTCAGAATCCACTTGTCCGCCAGCGTCAGCCTGTCCAGCTGCACCTCGTGGCGCTCGTCCACGTTCATCAGCACGAAGCGGCTGGCGTTCCACACCTTGTTGGCGAAGTT
>JAEDKS010000189.1 GCA_016295665.1 Clostridia bacterium | reverse complement strand
CTATGACAACAAGAGCCTGGGCCGCTTCCAGCTGACCGGCATCGCGCCCGCGCCCCGCGGCGTGCCGCAGATTGAGGTCACCTTCTCCATCGACGCCAACGGCATCGTGAACGTCAGCGCCAAGGACAAGGCCACCGGCAAGAGCCAGCAGATCACCATCACCGCGTCCTCCAACCTGACCGAGGAGGAGATTCAGCAGCGCGTGAAGGAGGCCGAGCAGTACGCCGAGCAGGACAAGAAGCGCAAGGAGGAGGTCGAGACCCTCAACCGCGCCGACGGCCTGATCTACGAGATGGAAAAGACCCTGCGCGAGAATGGTGACAAGCTGTCCGACGAGGACAAGAACACCGTGCAGACCGAGATCGACGCCTTCAAGAAGGTGCGCGAGGGCAACAACGCCGAGGAGATCAAGAACGCCATGGAGACCTTCACCCAGAAGGTGTACGGCGTGTTCAGCAAGCTGTATCAGCAGCAGGCGGAGGCGGCCCAGCAGAGTGGCCCCGATGCCGGCAGCCAGGGCCCCCAGGGCGGTGTGAACCCTGACGGCACGGTGGACGTGGACTGATGGATTCCGGCGCGAGCCGCAGAGCGGTCCGGAGGCGGCAAAAACGCTGCCTCCGGGCGTTTCTTGTGAGGATGAGGGGCGCGGGAAGGCGGGGCCTCGCCGCTGCCTGCCATACGCTTTCCCATTGTATGTGAGGTGATGACCAATGGCTGAAAAACGCGATTATTATGAGGTGCTGGGGGTCAGCAAGGATGCCACCGACGAGGACATCAAGCGCGCCTACCGCAAAAAGGCGAAGGAGTACCACCCCGACCTGCACCCCAATGACCCGGATGCGGCAGCCCATTTCAAGGAGGTCAACGAGGCCAACGAGGTGCTGTCCGACCCGGACAAGCGCGCCCGCTACGATCAGTTCGGCTTCAATGATCCCGCCATGGGCGGCAATCCCTTCGGGGGCGGCGGCTTTGATTTCAATGGCGGCATGGACATGGGGGATATTCTCAACTCGTTCTTTGGCATGGGCGGCATGGGCGGCAGCCGCCGGGCGGGCCCCATGAAGGGCAACGATGTGCAGTGCGAGCTGCGGCTGACCTTTGAGGAGGCCGCCAGGGGCTGCGAAAAGACCGTGGATTATTACTGCAGCGACAACTGCCCCACCTGCAATGGCACCGGCGCCAAGCCGGGCACCAGCCCCGTGACCTGCACCGCCTGCAAGGGCACCGGTCAGATTCGCACCACCAACGGCTGGATGCAGACCGTGCGCACCTGCCCCACCTGTCAGGGCACCGGCAAGATGATCGCGGAGAAGTGCACGGGCTGCGGCGGCACGGGCCGGCTGCGCAAGCGCCACTCCGAGACCATCAACGTGCCCGCGGGCATCGACCATGGTCAGACCCTGCGCAAGGCCGAGAAGGGCGAGGCGGGACTGCGGGGCGGCCCGAACGGCGATCTGTATGTGACCGTCACCGTGAAGCCCCACAAGCTGTTCCAGCGCGACGGCTACGATCTGCTGCTGGAGTTCCCCGTGTCCTTCACGCAGGCGGCGCTGGGCGCGGACGTGGATATCCCGACCCTGGAAAGCCCCGTGAAGTACCACATCCCGGAGGGCACCCAGCCCGGTACGGAAATCCGCATCCGCGGCAAGGGCATCCAGCAGCTGCGCAGCCAGAACCGTGGCGACCTGGTGGTGACGGTGAAGGTGGAGATTCCCACCCGCATCACCGACCGCCAGAAGGAGCTGCTGCGCCAGTTCGACGAGAGCTCCACCGGGCGGGAATACAAGGAGCGCAAATCATTCCTGGACAAGATCAAGGATGCGTTCAGCTGAGCATCAGGCACCGGAAGCTGCGGCTCCCGGCGCCTTTTTTGCCGGGAGGGCAGGAAAAAGGATGCAAAACAAGAAAAAACTTGTCAAATGACGGGGAATGATGTATAATCCCTTTCTGTAAGCGAATGACCAAGGCAATCGCTGGTATTAGATGAAGGAGGAGACCCATGCCTACCACCTCGTTTGATAAAGAGTCCATCAAGCAGTCGATCATCGGCAAGCTGCAGCGCTACAACGGACGCTCCATTGAGGAGGCCACCGAGCAGCAGATCTACCGTGCGCTGGCTTCCACCGTGCGCGACCAGATCATGCAGAAGTACGTCATCGCCCGCGAGGAGCGCAAGCAGACCAACTCCAAGCGCCTGTACTACCTGTCCGTGGAGTTCCTGATGGGGCGCAGCATGTACTGCAACATGCTCAACCTCGTGTCCACCAAGGCCTACCGCGACGCTCTGTCCGAGCTGGGGCTTGACCTGGACCGCATCCTCAAGGAGGAGCCGGAACCCGGTCTGGGCAACGGCGGTCTGGGCCGTCTGGCAGCCTGCTTCCTGGACAGCCTGTCCTCTCTGGATCTGCCCGCCATGGGCTGCACCATCCGCTATGAGTACGGCCTGTTCCGTCAGAAGATCGTGGACGGTCAGCAGGTGGAGCTGCCCGACTCCTGGCTGGACAACGGCAATGCCTGGGAGATGCCCGTGATGGAGGACACCTGCGAGGTGCACTTCGGCGGTCATGTGGACGTCGTTGAGGAAAACGGCGTGCAGAAGTTCGTTCACCGCGACTACTACACCGTGGAGGCCGTGCCCTACGACATGCCCATCGTCGGCTATGACACCGCCACCGTCAACACCCTGCGCATGTGGTCCGCCCGCAGCCCCAAGCACATCGACCTGAACAGCTTCGGTCAGGGCAAGTACGTGCAGGCCTCCGAGGAGATCGAGCTGGCGGAGGTCATCTCCAAGGTGCTCTATCCCGAGGACAACCACTACGAGGGCAAGATGCTCCGCCTCAAGCAGCACTACTTCTTCACCTCCGCCACCCTGCAGTACATCATCAAGGACTTCAAGAAGCTCAATGGCAACAACTTCAAGCTCCTGCCCGAGAAGGTGTGCATCCATATCAATGACACCCATCCCGGTCTGGCGATTCCCGAGCTCATGCGCCTGCTGATCGACCAGGAGGGTCTGGGCTGGGACGAGGCCAACGCCATCGTGCAGAAGACCATCGCCTACACCAACCACACCATCATGGCCGAGGCGCTGGAGAAGTGGCCCGAGGCCATGGTCAAGCAGCAGCTGCCCCGCATCTATCAGATTCTGGAGGAAATGAACCGCCGCCTGTGCGAGCGCCTGTGGAACGAGTTCCCTGGTCAGTGGGAGCGCATCGCCAAGATGGCGATTCTGGCCTACGGTCAGGTGCACGTGGCGAACCTGTGCGTCGCCATGACCTTCTCGGTCAATGGCGTGTCCCAGCTGCACGGCGAGATTCTCAAGGATGAGACCTTCGCGGACTACTACCATGTGATGCCCGAGAAGTTCTCCGCCATCACCAACGGCATCACCCATCGCCGCTGGCTCATGAGCTGCAACCCCGAGCTGACGCAGCTGATCTGCGACAGCATCGGCACCGACTGGATCAAGCAGCCCCAGCTGCTGGACAAGCTGCTGCCCTTCAAGGAGGACGCCGCCTTCCGTGACCAGTTCGCCCGCATCAAGATGCACAACAAGCAGCGCCTGGCGAAGCTGGTCAAGGAGCGCCAGGGCATCGACGTGGATCCGGCGTTCATCTTCGACGCCCAGTCCAAGCGCCTGCACGAGTACAAGCGTCAGATGCTCAATGCCCTGCATATCCTGGTGCTGTACAACCGCATCGTGAACGACGAGACCTTCACCATGGAGCCCCGCGTGTTCTTCTTCGGCGCCAAGGCGTCCCCTGGATACTATCGCGCCAAGCAGATCATCCGCTTCATCAACGCCCTGTCCCGCCTGATCGCCAGCCATCCCCGCGCCAGCAAGTACCTGCAGGTGGTGTTCCTGGAGAACTATGACGTCTCCACCGCCGAGGTGCTGATTCCCGCCGCTGAGGTGTCCGAGCAGCTGTCCACCGCCTCCAAGGAGGCCTCCGGCACCGGAAACAT
>JAEDKS010000021.1 GCA_016295665.1 Clostridia bacterium | reverse complement strand
CCCCGCGCAGGTCGGCGTCGGGCTCGTGCGCCAGCTCGACGCAGCAGCAGCCCGGCTCGGCGGGCAGCGTCCGCAGCGCCGTCACGCCGGGGAGGGCCCGCAGGGTGTCCGCCAGGCCCTGATCGCCCCGCCAGACCACGCGCAGACAGCCCTCGCCGCGCATCAGCTGCGCCATGTCGCCGTCATACCGGAGCTTCCCCTGATGGAGCACCAGCGCCCGCTGACAGACATTGGTCACCTCGCTGAGAATGTGGGAGGAGAGCAGCACGGTGCTTTCCCTTCCGGCCTCCCGGATCACGTCCCGCATCTGGATCATCTGCAGCGGGTCAAGGCCGCTGCCCGGCTCGTCCAGAATGAGCAGCCGGGGGGAGCCCAGCAGCGCC
The DNA here is from genome assembly GCA_016295665.1 of Clostridia bacterium. GTDB lineage: Bacteria > Bacillota > Clostridia > Christensenellales > Aristaeellaceae > HGM11604. Next base: position 19,850 of record JAEDKS010000021.1, on the reverse strand, counting down.
TGCGCCACGCCCAGACGCTGCCGGTAGCCCTTGGAGAGCCGCCCGGCAAGCCGGCCTGCGTAGACCTCCAGCCCCGTGCACTGGATGACCCGGTCGATCTCCGCACGCTGCCTCTGGCGCTTCAGCCCCTTCAGAGCGGCGCAGTAGCGCAGGTATTCGGTGACGGTCATGTCCGGGTACAGCGGCGGCTGCTCGGGCAGGTAGCCCACCTGCCCGCGGGCCTGCAGGGGCTGGCGCTGCACATCCCAGCCGCAGACGGAGGCTGCCCCGTCCGTCATGGCGATGTAGCCGGTGAGCATGTTCATCAGCGTGGATTTGCCCGCGCCGTTGGGCCCCAGCAGCGCGATGATCTCGCCGCCCCGGGCCTCGAAGGACACGTCGGACAGCGCCGTCCGCGCACCGTAGCGCTTGGTCAGATGCTCAGCCTTCAGCATGGGTTCCATGGTCGTTTTCCTCCTTGCTGCGCCGGTATTGCAGGGGTGTGACGCCCGCGATCTGCTTGAAGCGCCGGATGAAGCTGGACGCGTCGTAGTAGCCGACCTGGGCGGCGATCTCCTTGATGGACAGCTCCGTGCCCGCCAGCAGCTCCTTGGAGCGCTCGACGCGCAGCAGCGTCAGGTATTCCAGCGGCGACATGCGCATCAGCTCCTTGAAGGTCAGGGAGAGCCGGGCGGTGGGCATGTCGAAGGCCTCGGCGATGGCGCTGATGGACAGTTCGGGGTCGGTGAAGTGATCCTGCATGTAGTGAACCACCTGGGCCATGGAGCTGTCCTCCCCGGCCTCGGCCTGGCTGGCGGGCGCCTCCTCGGCGGTGAGGATGGAGTCGCAGAGCCTGCGCAGCATGTCATCCAGATCATCGGCGCTCTGACAGTTGGAGAGCGAGAAGATGTCGTACAGCTCCGTTTCCGCCAGCACGCCCGTGTGCTCGCGGAGCAGCTTGTCGATGACGTCGTTGTAGATCAGCCGGAAGGCGTAGGGGGACATGCTGGTGTGCTTGAGGTAGTGGAGCAGCTCGGCAATCTTGTCCGACAGCAGCTCCCGGTTGCGCAGCAGCAGCGCCTGATTGATGCCGTCGGTGATCTTGCGGGCGGGCGGCAGAATGTCCTCGATGCTGGTGGAGATGGCGGAGTAGTCCAGCAGGGCGTTCTCGTCCATCACGAAGCGGTTGTCGTAGGCGGAGGCCGCCTCCAGATAGGCGCTGGGCGCGCAGGTGAAGTCGGTCTGGATGCCGCTGAGCGCCACCATGGCGTGACCGCTGCGCTCCAGGGCGGTCTGCCGCAGCAGCTCCGCCATCTCCCGGATGGCACCGGGGGTGCCTGAGAAAATCAGGTACATGTGCGCCTTGAGCGCCACCAGCTCCACGCCGCAGCCGGTGGTGCCGTTCACGCCGTCAAAGGGCGGGCGGCGCAGATCCATGGGCTGCTCGTGGTACTCCTGCACGCCGGAGAGCACCACCGCGTAGCAGGGCTTGTCGATGTCCAGCCCCACGGAGGAGGCGACCCGGCACGCCTCCTCCCGGGTGGCGTAGCGTCCCTTCATGAAGCGCAGCACGAACTCATGCCGCTGCATGGGCAAGGAGCGCTCCAGGCGGAAGGTCAGGTCGCTGTTGCGGGCGGACAGCTCCCGGATGCCGGTCTGAATGGAGGCCAGCTCGTCGCCGTCCGCGTTCCGGGGCAGCAGGCTGGAGATTTCCCGGATGGGCCGCACGTTGCGCCGCGCCAGCAGCATCGCCGCCAGCACGCCGCCCACGGTGAGCACGCCCAGCAGCACCATCAGCCCCAGCATGCTGTCCCAGACCGAGGAGGTCAGGTCGCTGGCCCGGAGCACGGTGACATACTGCATATCCCAGGCCCGGCTGCCCACCGCCAGCACCCGCCATTTTTCGCCGCCGTAGGACAGGGAGGCGCTGAGGCTGCCGGTCTCGCTGTCGCTGAGCAGCGATGCCACCTGCTCCACCGGCAGGCTGAAATCCTGCGAGGAGGCCAGCAGCTGACCATTGTAGAAGATGTAGGTGTTGTTGTTGCCTTCGATGGCGTCGGAGAACATGGACCAGTACATGCTCTCCTTGATGATGAAGATCATGGTGCCCTTGCTGCTGTTGACGCTGGCGCCCAGGGGCATCAGGAAGGTCACGACGCTGGCGCGGTCGCCGTCCATCATGGAGCTCTCCATCATCTGGGCCGGGAGCACGGTCAGGGCGCCCGGGCTGCGGATCAGGGCCTGCAGCTGCTCGGGGGAGAGGTTCTCGTAGCGCACCATGCGCAGGAACATGTCCAGCGTCATGGAGCAGGAGGAGGCGTACACATGGTCATCCCCGGAGAAGCACAGGTACATCTGGTCACAGAAGCTGTTGGTCACGGTGTAGGGCGCCATCTGCCGCAGCAGGTCGTAGGCCTTCGCCGGCTCCTGATCGTAGCGGAAGGGCTCGATGAAGGGGGAGAGGCCCATCTGCACCGCCGTGTTCATCATGGTTGACAGATAGTCCTCGTGCAGCATGGCAATGCGGCTGAGCCTGTTCACCTGGCTGTCGATGGTCCGCTCCCGCACCTCGCTGTTGACGTAGAAGTACATATAGGCAAAAAGGCAGGTCATCACGACCGCCAGCAGCGTGATGTAGGACAGGGTGTATCGGATGAAGGTGGAGGTCTGGAGCCGCTTTTTCATGCGTTGTCTCCTATCTGGCCAGATAGCGGTCGTAAGATTGCTGATAGAGCGAACGGTACTCCTCCGAGCCCGCCTGACGCAGGGTGGTGAGGAAGGCGCTGAAGCTCTCGTCGGTGACGCCGGTGGTCATGAAGTTCACCAGGGCGGAGTCGATGACAGACTTGAGCTGCGTGTACAGCTGGTTGATGCGGGCGGATTCCTCGCTGGTCTTGGGCATCACATGGGTCAGGATGCGGTGGGAGACAGGCTCCAGCACGCCCGCCTGCTCGTAGTAGGCGCTGTAGGCGGATTTCTCCTGCCGGTGCGGTGCCGGCTCGTAGACCGACGCGTAGTAGGTCGCGGGGGCGAAGAACTGCCCGCAGAGCACGGGCACCGTCTTGTACAGCTCGTTGGCCTCGGGCACATAGACCACCTCGTAGCGCCCGTCCTCCCGCAGGCGAAGCGTGTCGCCCACGGGGCCGTTCTGCGCCACCAGCATGGTTTCCGTCTCCATCTGCGCGTCCAGCCAGCGCAGGGAGTCCTCGATGTGCTCGTTGTGCACCGTCAGGGCCGCGCCGAACTCCACCACGTCCATCAGCCGTCCCAGCTGCGCCTGACGGCCCTCCGCCGAGACCGGCAGCATGCAGACGAACTGGTCGGTGATCTCCTGACGGAGCGCGGTGTTGCTCAGCCGCCAGTAGCTGAAATAGCCGGCGGTGTCCGTGTTGACCTTGGCGCCCCACAGGTTGGAGCCCTGGGTGATGCACTCCACGTCCAGCAGCTTCTCCTCACAGAGCAGGTGCAGCCATTCCAGACACGCCCGGAAGCCGTCCTCCTCCGGCGCGAAGTGCACCCGCCCCTCCTCGTCGGCGAACACATACCACTCGTTCATCGGGATGCCCCAGTGGGCAAAGGTGCTGTAGATGCCGGTGTTGCAGTCGTCGAAGGTGGCCTGGTAGGGCACTTCGTCCCGCAGGCCGTTGCCGTTGGGGTCGCCGTCGCGGAAGGCGCGCAGCACCTCCGTCAGCTCCTCGATGGTGGTGGGCACGGAGAGACCCAGCCTGTCCAGCCACTGCCGGTTGATGAAGAAGTGCCCGTCGGTGTTGATGTTCTGGCTCAGCAGAAAGCCCACATAGTAGCTGTGCCCGTCAGAGGAGGGGATGGCATCCCCGGCGCCGTCGAGGGCGAGGCGGGCGGCGTAGGTGGGCATGTACTGCTCCAGATAGTCGTCCAGCGGCACCAGCAGGTGCTGGGACACGCCGTAGTCCTCCGTGTCCAGCGAGCCGCGGAGAATCAGGTCCTTGTAGTCGTTGGAGGCAAACATCAGGCTGAGCCGCGTGGTCCAGTCGGGATCCTTCACTTCCTCAAAATCCACATGGACGCCGGTTCTTTCCTCCAGCTGCTGAAAGAACCACATGTTGGCAAAGTCAACGGACTGGTTTTCCAGCTCGTACTGGAGCGCGGTCAGCGATACGGGCTCAGCCTTCTCCGGCTCCTGTCCCGCGCAGCCCGGCAGCGACAGCGCGGCGAGCAGCAGCAGCAACAGACCCCATCTCTTCTTCTTCTGCATGCCTGATTCCTTCCTCCTGCATCCCCGCAGGCGGTCTGGTATGCCCATCCCTATGGCAGGTATTATAGCATATCCGGCGGGTCGAAACAAGGTGCGTAAGCGGAAAGGGCCGGACGCCCCGCAAGGGAGACGTCCGGCCGGGTAGGTGCGAGGTGCTTACTTGGCCAGGTAGGCGTCGTAGGCATTCTGATACAGCTCGATGTAGCGCTCCACGCCGATGCCCTTGGCGGTGTTCTGGAACTCCTCCCAGCTCGCGTCGGTCACGCCGTTCTTGATGAAGTCGATGACGGACTCCTGCATGAACTTCTTCAGCTCGGTGAAGATCAGGTTGCACTCGATGGCGTCCTCGTTGCTCATCTTGCTCAGGTCGCGCAGGTACTGGAAGCTCTTGTTCTGCAGCACGCCGGCCTCGGCATACCACTGGCTGTCCTCATAGCGCTCCACGCGATGGGGGGCCATCTGGTAGATCTGGGTGTAGTACTCGCCGGGGGCGAAGAACTGGCCCATGGCCACGGGCACGAAGCTGTACAGGCCGTTGTTCTCGGGCACGTTGATCACTTCGTACTTGCCTTCCTCGTTGATGATCATCTGCTCGCCCATCTTGCCGTTGGCGGCGATCATCATGGTCTCGGTCTCCAGCTGGGCGTCGATCCACTTCAGGGAAGCCTCGGGATTGGCGTTGGTGGAGGTCAGGTAGGCACCGGCAGTGGGGATCTCCAGGATCTGGGGCACGGTGACCTTGCAGCCCTCGGCGGCGGGGGGCAGGATGGACTCGAAGTTGGCGTAGGTCTCGGGGGTCAGGGCGGTGTTGATCAGGCGCAGGTAGTTGAAGGAGGCAACCTCACCCGCGTTGACCTTGCCGGCCCACAGGTTGGAATCCTGGGTCAGGGACTCGGGATCCATCAGGCCCTCGGCGTAGAGGGTGTGCAGCCATTCCACCGCGGCACGGAAGCCGGGCAGGTCGCCCAGGTAGACCACCTTGTCGTTCTCGTCGATGTCAGCGAACAGGTGCATGGTCATGGGCACGCCGAAGGAGGCGAACTGCGCCCAGATGCTTTCCGGACCGAAGTCGGTAAAGGAAGCGGAGTAGGGATACTTGATGCCGGCGGCCTTGAAGGCGCGCAGCACTTCGGTGTACTCATCAATGGTGGTGGGAACCTCCAGGTTCAGCTCCGCCAGCAGGGTCTTGTTGATGTACCAGGTGGGCTCATGGTTCACGTTCTGGGCCACCAGGTAGCCGATGTAGTAGCTCTTGCCGTCGGAGGCGGGGATGGAGTCACCGGCGTTGTTGAGGTTCAGGCGGCTGACGTAGTTGGGCATGATGTCCTCGGTCAGGTACTCGTCCAGAGGCATCAGCAGGCCCTGGGTCACGCCGTACTCCTCCACGTCCACGCTGTTGCGGAGGATCATGTCGGTCATCTCGTCCGGCACGGCGAACATCAGGTTCAGCTGCGTGGTCCAGTCGGCGTCCTTGACGACCTGGAAGTCAACGTGGATACCGGTCTTTTCTTCCAGCTCCTGGAAGAACCACAGGTTCGCGAAGTCCACGTTCTGATTCTCCAGCGAGTACTGGAAGGCGGTCAGGTTGATCTTCTCCTCCGCCAGGGCGATGCCGGACATGGTGACGAGCAGCATGACGGCCAGGAACAGGGAAACGAGCTTCTTCATGGGTCAGGTCTCCTTTCTGTATTTGATTCAACGCGCCGGTTTGCCGCCGGTCGCGCAAAACCCGGGGGAACGAGGGAACCGGAAACGATGGGAAACAGACCGGAGTCTGCACCAGGGAGGGATGGTCAGCCCTTCAGGGAGCCGATCATGACGCCCTTGACGAAGTACTTCTGCATGCAGATGTACAGAATCACGGCGGGCACGGTGGACACGACGATGCAGCAGTACTTGGCGACCTCAGCCTTCCGCATGGCCTCCTGCATGCCGGCGAGGTTGTCGGCATAGGCGGCGAAGAAGGTCTCGCTGGAGCCGGAGATGGACAGGGAGGCCAGAATCTCGCGGAGCACGGTCTGCAGGGGGAGGTAGCTGCGGTTGCGGAGGAACACCAGGCCGGTGAAGTAGTCATTCCAGCGGGCAACGCCGTAGTACACCGACAGCACCGCGATGATGGTGCCCGACAGGGGCAGCACGCACTTGAAGAAGTAGGTGAAGTGGTTGGCGCCGTCCATGACCGCGGCCTCGTAGAGCTCATTGGGGATGGAGGACTGAATGTAGGTTCGGGCGACCATCAGGTTCCACACGGACACCAGGTTCATCAGGATCATGATGGTGCGGGTGTTGTACAGACCGAGGTCTCGAACGTTCAGGAAGATGGGAATCAGGCCGCCGGAGAAGAACATGGTGAAGGTGATGGCCAGATTCACGATCTTCTTTCCCGCGAAGGCGCGGCTGAGGGAGTAGGCGGCGGCCAGGGTGATGAACACGCTGAGCACGGAACCGACCACGGTATAGTAAATGGAGTTGGCGTAGCTGGTCCACAGCTCGTTGTACTGGAACACGGCTTCATAGCCGATGGTGGAGAAGTCCTTGGGCCAGAACAGCACCTCGCCCGCCAGCACCGCGTCGGGGTCGGACACGGAGGCGATGAGGATGAGCCACAGGGGATAGAGTACGATGAACAGAACAACGATCCAGAAGATGAGGTTGACCGCGTTGAAGATGCGATCCTCCCGGGTTTCACGGATGCGCGTTCCGTGCTGCTTCTTTTCCTTAGCCATGATTTCGGCCTCCTTTCATCAGAACAGACTGATGTCGCTGAGCTTCCGGGAGATGGCGTTCACGCTCATGATGATGACGAAGTTGATCACGTTCAGGCACAGGCCGATGGCGGAGGTGTAGGAGTACTGCGCCTTGCCCAAGCCCGTCTTGTACACGTAGACGCCAATCACATCGGAGGTCTTGATGTTGCCGGAGGTCTGCATCAGCAGCGCCTTGTCCGTGTTGGAGGACAGGAGCGAGCCGCAGTTGAGGATCAGCATCATCACGGCGATGGGAATCAGGTGGGGGATGTCGATGTGCTTGATCTTGTCCCACCGGGTGGCGCCGTCGATGGTGGCAGCCTCGTAGAGCTGCGGGTCGATGGAGGTCAGCGTGGCAATATAGAGGATGGTGTTCCAGCCGGCGTTCTGCCAGATGTCCGAGCCCACGTACAGCGGCCGGAACCAGCTTTCCTCAATCATGAAGTAGATGGACTGTCCGCCGAAGGCCTCGATGACCTTGTTCACGATGCCGCTGGTGGGCGAGAAGAACAGGTAGATCATGCCCGCCAGCACCACGGTGGAGATAAAGTGCGGCACATAGATGGCGGTCTGCGTGAAGGACTGGAACCGCTTGTTGTTCAGCTGGTTCAGCAGGATCGCCAGAATGATCGGGATCGGGAAGCCGAACAGCAGGCCGTACACGTTCAGCAGGATGGTGTTCTTGAACATGCGCCCGCAGTAGTAGGACTTGAAGAAGGTCTCAAAGTGCTTCAGACCCACCCACTTGCTGCCGGTGATGCCCAGCGCGGCTTTGTAATCGCGGAAGGCGATCTGCACGCCGTACATGGGGAAGTAGCAGAACACGATGAAGAACACCAGCGCCGGAATCAGCAGCACCCAGAGCTGCCAGTCCCTGCGGATGGCGCGGCTGAAGCGGGCCGCCAAGCCGGGGTTGGTTACGGGTCGATGACGCAACGATGTCAAAATACATCCCTCCATTTATTCAGCCTGTGGACTTCCAGCCGGGGCAGGGAGCAGAACGTTCAGCATCTGCTGCTCTCTCGTTGTAAAAAATATACCATTGACAAACAGGAATGAAAAGAAGCAAAATTTTTGTATATTCTGCCGATGCACTGCGTTTCGCGGTTTTCACGCCATCCGCAAAATTTTCGTCTATTTGCAATTTGTGCCGGATGCTCTACAATAGAGGTACCATATGACGTCTGAGGGAGGGGTTCCATGCTTCCCATGACAAGCGTTTCGTTCATCACCCAAGACCGGGCCATCCAGAAGCTGTATGACATGGCGGAGGACAAGTGCCTGCGGAATCTGCAGCGCTTCGGCAGGGATCGGGTGCTGGTGGAGGGCGGGGGCTATGAGAAAATCTGGCTGGAGACCCAGCCCATGGGCGGTGAGATGTACGCCAAGCGCGACATGACCGCCGGGCTGAACAATCAGCTGCTTTTCATGCGCACCCAGCGGGCGGACGGACGGCTGGCGGGCTCCATCCAGCATCTGCCGGACGACACCGTGGAGCCGCAGTTCAACAAGCTCCAGGGCTTCTGCTTTCCCTGGAGCGCGCTGAACATGTACTACCTGTCGGGCCGCGATGGGGACTATCTGGCGCAGCTGGCGGACTGCCTGAGGCGCTTTGACGCGTACCTGTGGCGCTGGCGGGATTCGGACGGGGATGGCTGTCTGGAGTCCTTCTGCGTGTACGACACCGGCGAGGACAACGCGGTGCGCTACGGCGCGGCGCCGGTGTACTGCGAGACCGACACGCCGCCGGTGGACGCGGATGTGGTGCCCATGGCCTCCATGGACATCATGTCCTTCTCCTACGCGGCCCGGGACACGCTGGCGCAGATCAGCCGTCTGACCGGGGACGGGCAGGAGGCCTTCTGGCGGGGCGAGGCCGACCGGGTGGCCTCGCGGCTGCGGGAGCGGCTGTGGGATGAGGCCCGGGGCGCCTGCTTTGACCGGGACAGGCGGGGGCAGACCATGCCGATTCTGACCCACAACAGCCTCCGGTGCATGTACTGGGGCTCCTTCTCCCAGGAGATGGCGGATCGCTTTGTGCGGGAGCATCTGCTGAACCCCGAGGAGTTCTGGACGCCCCTGCCGCTGCCGTCGGTGGCGGTGAACGACCCCGCCTTCCGCAACGCGCCGGAAAACAACTGGTCGGGGCAGTGCGAGGGCCTGACCTACCAGCGGGCGATTCTGGCGCTGGAGCGCTACGGCTGGGAGCCCGTGGTGACGCGGCTGGGTCACCGGCTGATGCGGGCGGTGATCGACGGCGGCTACGTGTTCACGCAGCAGTTCGATCCCTTCACCGGCGCGCCGAGCCGCGTGGGACAGTACAGCCATCAGGTGCTGTCCGGGGACAGCGAGGAGCCCATTCAGGATGCCTATGGCCCCACGCTGCTGGCGGTGCTGGAGTACATCGCCCACATCTGGGGCGTGCATATCCAGATGGGCGAGGTGTGGTTCAGCCTGGGCAGCGGCCCGGCCTACACCTACACGCAGAGGTGGGGCGACCATGTGTACCGCATCGAGAGCACCGGCGCCCAGGCGGAGGTCTGGGTGGATGGGAAGCGCTGCTTCCAGTCCCCCTGCGGCGTCCGTCTGATCTGCGACGAGGAGGGCCATCTGCTCCGCACCCGCTGCATCGAGCAGGGGGAGCACGGGGCCTGACGCAAGATTTTCCGGAAGCGGCAGAAGGATTTTTGCTGCGCTTCCTATAATTATAATCATGCCTGATGGAATGGCATGAGAAGGAGCTGATGAGATGTTTTCCATCAAGGTGCGGCTGGACGGCCCCGGCGGCCTGCCCATGCCGGAGGGAACGCTGAAATCCGTGTACGTGTCCGGGATGGACTTCGAGCCCGACGAGCGCCGCAGCCGCATTCTGCCGGACGGGCAGGTGGAGCTGCAGGCGGAGCAGAAGCCCTATCGCGTGCATGCCAAGATGACCGTACCGCTCTATGGGCAGCTGTGGGTCATGGCGGACAACCTGGGCGAGGGCTACACGGGCGACTTTGTGGACTTCGTGACCGAGGCCATCCGTACCTACATCGCCCACGCCCGGCGCCTTTCCGAGGGGCTGACGCTGCCGGTGGAGGTGCAGGGGCACCTGGATGCGGCGGTGGAGTTCGAGCACCTGGCGAACCGGGGGCATGATACCCCGGACAATCGGCTCTATGCCCTGTCCCACGCCATCTACGCCGCCGAGGGCGCGCTGGTGGAGCGGGCGCGGCAGAAGGTGTTCAGCCATCCCCGGAAGGATCTGCTGCTGGGCTGCAACTTCAGCCGGTTCACCTCGCCCTCCAGTCGGTACGCCAAGTTCTTCGCCAAGGCCTTCGACTTCGCCACGCTGCCCTTCTATCCGGGGCGCACCGTGCCGGAGCGGGATCGCTATGAGTACGGCTACATCGACGCCTGCCTGGGCTACCTGCAGGAGAAGAACATCACCCCCAAGGGGCATCCGCTGTTCTTCGGGCACAGGGAGGTCAACCCGGGCTGGCTGTTCACGCTGGACTATCCGCAGCTGCGGAAGGCCGCCGCGGACATCGCCCGGCACCATGTGGGCCGCTACCGGGACACCATCCGCTACTGGGACGCCATGAACGAGGCGCACGACTGGGCCAACTGCTTCGAGCTGAATCAGGAGCAGCTCATCGACCTGACCCGCGCCACCACCGATGCCCTGCGGGAGGCCAGCGACCAGGCGGTGTCCATCGTCAACGTCTGCCTGCCCTTCGCGGAGTATGTGGCGGGGCGGTACAACTGCTACGGCCCCCTGCCGGAGCATCTGCGCTCGCCCCTGGCCTATCTGAAGAAGCTGCTGGAGGCCGGGATTGACTTTGATGTGGTGGGCATACAGCTGTACTTCCCCGGTCGGGACATGGTGGCGGTGAGCCTGATGCTCGATGCCTTCGCCGCGCTGGGCAAGCCGATTCACATCACCGAGATGGGCGTGAACGGCGGCTTCCGGCAGAAGGGCAACCTGGGCAGCAGCTGGTCGCAGCTGGATATGTCGGAGGGCACCTGGCACGGCGGCTGGAACGAGCACACCCAGGCGGACTGGATGGAGCAGTTCTACCTGATCGCCACCGCCCGGGAGGAGATCGGGGCCCTGACCTGGTGGGACTTCATCGAGCCCAGCTTCTCGGGCAACGGGGCGTTCCTCTACGAGAATGAGAACCCGCGGGAGATCTACTTCCGCCTGCTGGCGCTGAAGGACAGGATCATCGCCCGCTGAGCGATGCGTAAGAGAAAAGGAGATGGATGGAACATGGTAAATCGCAAGGATCATCACGGGCTGACGGTGGCGTACATCGGCGGCGGCAGCCGTGGCTGGGCGTGGGGCTTCATGACGGATCTGGCCATGGACGCGGAGCTGTGCGGCACCGTGCGGCTCTATGACATCGACCGGAGCGCTGCCGAGCGCAACCGGATCATCGGCAACAGGATCAGCGCCCATCCGGACGCGGTGTCCCGCTGGGCATACGAGGTCAGCGACAGCCTGCGCGACGCGCTGACCGGCGCGGACTTCGTGGTGATCTCCATCCTGCCCGGCACCTTTGAGGAGATGCGCTCCGACGTGCATCTGCCCGAGCGGGTGGGCATCTGGCAGCCTGTGGGCGATACGGTGGGTGCCGGCGGCTTCATGCGGGCCATGCGCACCATCCCCATGTACGTGGAGATCGCGCGGGCCATCCGGGACTATGCGCCGGACGCGTGGGTCATCAACTACACCAACCCCATGAGCCTGTGCGTCCGCACGCTCTATGAGGTGTTCCCGCAGATCAAGGCCTTCGGCTGCTGCCACGAGGTGTTCGGCACCCAGAAGCTGCTGTGCAGCATGCTGGAGAAGGAGACCGGCATCAAGGCGGATCGCCACGAGCTGTACACCACGGTCACGGGCATCAACCACTTCACCTGGCTGACCCGGGCCAGCTACCAGGACATCGACCTGATGCCCATCTACGACCGGTATGCCCGGGAGTATGCCGACGGCTACGACGAGGGCGGCGACACCAACTGGATGAACTCCTCCTTCGCCTGTGCGCAGAAGGTCAAGTTTGACCTGTACCGCCGCTTCGGCGCCATCGCCGCGGCGGGTGACCGCCATCTGGCGGAGTTCATGCCGCCCTGGTACACTCGCGACCCGGAGACCGTCACGAAGTGGAAGTTCGGCCTGACCACCGTGGACTGGCGCGTGGACGACCTGGCGAAGCGCATGCAGCGCAGCGACGACCTGATCTCCGGCAAGGAGCCCCTGACGCTGAAGGCCTCCGGCGAGGAGGGCCATCTGCTGCTGAAGGCCGTGCTGGGTCTGGGTGACCTGGTCAGCAACGTGAACGTGCCCAACCGGGGCCAGATTCCCAACCTGCCCCTGGGCGCGGTGGTAGAGACGAACGCGCTGTTCGGGCGCGACCGGATCGAGCCCGTCTATGCGGGCCCCATGCCGGGCAACATTCTGCCGCTGGTGGCGCGCCACGTGTACAATCAGGAGAACACCCTGCGTGCGGCGCTGACCTGCGACCGGAACCTGGGCTTCACCACCTTCATGAATGACCCGCAGCTGGGCCATGTGTCCCTGGAGGACGGACAGAAGCTGTTTGACGACATGCTGGAGAACCAGCGGGCTTACCTGCCGGAGAAGTGGTTTGCCTAAGCGATGGGCGCCCGTGGTGCGCAGCCGGATGGAAACCGGCGCGTAGCACGGGCGCTTTCCGATTTCAAGCGCCGGGTGGTTGCGTCCGGCGGGGGCGCGTGGTATGCTTACGCTATCCGACTGGCCAGCGGAAATCGAAAGAAGCGGGTGGGAAAAGTCATGTATCTGGGAAAGAACATTCAGTATCTGCGCAAGCAGAAGCAGATCACGCAGGAGCAGCTTGGCGAGCGGATGGGCGTGTCCCGGCAGACGGTGTTCCGCTGGGAGGCGGGGGACGCGGTGCCGGAGCTGGACAAGCTGGTGGCGCTGTGCGAGCTGTTCTCCTGCAAGTTGGACGAGCTGGTTCGGGAGCGGCTTCCGGATGATGGAAGCATCTACTCGGAGGTGGTAACCAGGCGCGTTGCGCCCTTCACCATGGCGCGCTATGTGATCGTGAGCCCGAACCCGGAGGATGATGTCAACGGCTACATGCGGCGCTGGGCGCAGCAGTGCGGTCTGTTGGCGCTGCACCCGGACGCGATGCTGATCGGCTGGGATTTCCCCTTCGTTTCCATGGAGCAGCAGAACCGTTTCGGGCTGCGGGGCTATGTGGCGGCGTACGTGCTGCCGGAGGGCTTCAGCACGGATGTGCCGGGCGTGGTGTACGAGCAGCAGGACGAGGCGGACTACGCGGTCATCACGGTGCGCGATCCCTTCGCGGCACCCTTTGAGCGGATTCCGAAGGCGTACAGGCGGGTGCTGGAAAGCCTGCAGGCAAACGGCTTCCGGGAGAAGCCCCGGGAGCATGTGCTGAGCTGCTTCGAGCATGTGTACGAGAAGCACGGTGTGACCTTCATGGATGTCTACGTGCACGCGGAGGGCGTGAACCGGGCGGATCTGTTCACGAGCTTCAGCTGAATCCGGTTACCTTCCCCTGCGGGTCATGTGCCCGCGGGGCTTTTGCATCCCCGGGATGGCGCTTTGCGGGCAAATGGCGCGTGAAAAGGTTGACAAGGGGGAAAGCTTGGATTATACTATGGGAAGAAAAGGAGATGCCCCGCGTGCAGCGCCCAGCGGCGCGGCACCGGGAAACGGGCTGTTCACGCAGACGGTGCAGGCGCGGCAGGCGGCGGTCAGTTTCGGTGGAAAGGGCTAATATTGACAACCAATTCTGCGAATGCTATCGTGTATCCAGAGGTACCTGCGCTGGAAAAACGATCGAAGGAGTAATGTAGCGATGTCCGAGAACAACCAGGAAAACACCCGCCCCGTCAGGAAAAGGCTGCCGCAGATCATCATCAGCGCGGCGGTGGTGCTGATCGCCCTCGTGGTGGTTGGCTTCTTCGTCACGCGGCCCAGCCGGGAGTACAGCGCGGCGGAGGCCATGCTGGCAGAGGGCCGCTATGCGGAGGCAGAGGTGGCCTTTGCTGCCCTGGGCGACTACCGGGACGCGGCGGATCGCGTGCTGGAGTGCCGGTATGGGCAGGCGATGAAGTACATGGAGGAGGGCGAGTACGCCGCTGCCATTGAGCTGCTGACCCTGCTGGGAGACTACGGCGATGCTGCCGGTCGGATTCCCGAGTGCCAGTACCTGCTGGCGGACCGCCTGTTCCAGGAGGGCAGCTTCCTGAAGGCGGCGGAGGCCTTTGAGGCGCTGGCGGACTATGAGGACGCGGCGGAGCGGGCCAGGGAAAGCTGGTACGGTCACGCGGGTACCCTGATGGATCAGGGCCAGTACGCCGAGGCCGAAGCGGTCTTTGCGCAGCTGGGTGACTATGGCGACGCGGCGGAGCGCATCCCGGAGTGCCGCTACAAGAACGCCCGGCTCCTGCTGATCAACGCGCAGTACGAGGAAGCGGAGGCCATCTTCACCGACCTGGGTGACTATGGCGACGCGGCGAAGTGGGTGCAGGAGAGCCAGTACAAGCAGGCGGTGGCCCTGCTGGCGGCGGGGGACTACACCGGGGCGCAGGCCGCCTTCACGGCGCTGGGAGACTACGGCAGCGCCGCGGATAATGTGAAGCTGAGCCGCTACATGGAGGCCCGCCTGCTGTTCCTGCACGGCGACTACGCGCAGACCGAGGCCATCTTCGCTGACCTGGGCGATTACAGCGACGCGGCGAAGTGGGTACAGGAGAGCCAGTACAAGCAGGCTGAGCAGCTGATGATGGAGGGCAGCTACGACGAGGCGGAGGCGGCCTTCACGGCGCTGGGCGCCTATGGCGATGCCACCGCGCAGGTGCTGGAATGCCGTTACCGCAAGGCGCAGATGCTGCTGGTGCAGGGCCAGTACGAGGAGGCGGAGACCGCCTTCAAGGCGCTGGGTCAGTACAGCGATGCTGCCGCCCGCGCCGAGGAAGCCCGCGCCGCCATCGAGGAGAAGCAGCTTGTTACCACCAACCGGATTGAGGTCGGTCAGATGCCCGTTGAGGAAATTCCCGAGCCTGTGGAGGTAACGGAGGCGCCTGCGGCGGAACCGACGGAGGAACCCACGGCGGAGCCCACCGGGGAACCGACCGAAGTCCCCACGGAAGAGCCGACCGAGGAGCCCACTGAGGAACCCACCGAGGAACCCACCGCAGAACCCACGGAGGAGCCCACAGCGGAGCCGACCGAGGAACCCACGGAAGCTCCCACGGAGGAACCCACGGCGGAGCCCGCCGAGGAGCTGACCGACGAGCCCACGGCAGAGCCTGCGGAGGAACCCGTGGAGCCCACGGCGGAGCCCGCCGAGGAACCGACCGAAGTCGCCACCGAGGAACCGGCGGAGGAATCCACCGGGGAACCAGCTGAGACGTCCGAAACCGATGAGAACAGCATCTGATGCAGCCAACGAGCAGGAGCCGTCCCTCCGAGCGGAGGGAGAACGGCTCCTGCCTTTGCTTTCGGGATGGATCTATCGTTGACAAGTCAACAAATTGTGCTATAATGCTCTGGAGACGAGTCGCCTGGCGCGCATGGAGGGAGCGGGACGGTTATGCAGGATCAGTTTACACGATTCAATGTGGGTGTGTCAAGGCTGAACAAGCTCATCAACAAGCTGAAGGTGGTGGGCATGCAGCCGCTGGGGCTGAAGGCGGCCCACGCCATGTGCATCCATCAGCTGTCCTGTGAGCCGGAGCTGTCCTTTCCACAGCTCTGTGAGCGCTGTGATCTGGATGCGGGGCTGATCTCCCGCACGCTCAAGGAGCTCTGTGCCAGCGGGCATATCCTCAAGGAGGGGCTGCCGGGACGGTACAATGCCCACTATCGCCTGACGGAGGAGGGACAGCGGGTCGCGGTCTATATCCACCGCGTCGTGTGCAGCGTCATCCGCCGTGCCGACGAGGGGCTCACCCAGGAGGAGCTGGCGGTGTTCTATCGGGTGCTGATGCGCCTGATTGAGAACTTCGAGGAGATGTCCCAGCTGCCGCCGGCGTCCTTTCTGGAGGACGAGCCGGGCGAATGAGCAGAAAAGAGGTTGATCTGTGATGAAGCTTGTGCGGCGGATGTATTGCCGCGTGTTCCAGCAGGCGTTCCATCTGGCGCTGCCCGTGCTGCCGTATCGCCGCCCTGTGCTGCTGGAGGGCGTGAAGGGCGTTGGCGCGCTGCTGAAGGAGAAGGGAATCGGCACCGTGCTGCTGGTGACGGACAGGGGCGTGCGCGGGCTGGGGCTGACGCGCCCGCTGGAGGAGCAGCTTCAGCGTGACGGCATCCGGGTGGAGGTCTATGACGGCACCCTTGCCAACCCCACCACCGGCAACGTGGAGGAGGCGCGGCAGCTGTATCTTGACCGGGGCTGCGGTGCGCTGATCGGCTTTGGCGGCGGCTCCGCCATGGACTGCGCCAAGGCGGTGGGCGCCCGGATCGCGTGCCCGAGGAAGCCGCTGAGCCGGATGCGGGGCATCCTGAAGGTGCGCCGCCGGATTCCGCTGCTCATTGCGGTGCCCACCACCGCGGGCACCGGCAGCGAGACCACCCTGGCGGCCGTGGTCGTGGACAGTGAAACCCGGTACAAGTACCCCATCAACGACTTTGCGCTCATCCCGCCCTATGCGCTGCTGGATCCCGACGTCACGCTGAGCCTGCCGCCGATGCTGACGGCCTGCACCGGCATGGATGCCCTGACCCACGCGGTGGAGGCCTACATCGGGCATTCCACCATCCGTTCCACCCGGGAGGATGCGCGGAAGGCCGTGTCCCTCATCTTCCGCTATCTGCCCCGGGCGGTGGCGCAGGGGGATGACCGGGAGGCCCGCGCCGGGATGCTGGAGGCCGCCTACTGTGCGGGCAACGCGTTCACCCGCTCCTACGTGGGCTATGTCCACGCGGTGGCCCATTCGCTGGGCGGGAAGTACAATCTGCCCCATGGACAGACCAACGCCATCCTGCTGCCGGGCGTGCTGGAGCAGTACGGCAGCGCGGTGTACCGCAGGTTGCATGAGCTGGCGATCGCCGCCGGCATCGCGGGGCAGGAGGACGGCGACGAGGCGGCAGCCCGGCGCTTCATCGGCGCTATCCGGGAGATGAACCGTCAGTTCGGCATCCCGGAGACCATCTCCGGCATCCGGCAGGAGGACGTTCCGGAGCTGGCGAGGCTGGCGGATCGGGAGGCGAACCCGCTCTATCCCGTTCCGGTGGAGATGGACGCGGAGGAGCTGGAAAAGCTGTACCGCATGGTCATGGAGGTGGAAGCCCATGGATGAGCAGCACATTTCCGCGCTGGTGGAGCGTCAGCGCGCCTGTTTCCTTTCCGGTGCCACGCTGGACGTGGAGGGCCGCATCGCCGCGCTGAACCGGCTTCGGGCGGCGATTGTTGCCCATGAGCAGGAGATTAACGCGGCGCTGAAGGCCGACCTGGGCAAGAGCGCGTCGGAAAGCTATATGTGCGAGGTGGGCATGACGCTGAGCGAGGTCAGCTACATGATTACCCACACCCGCCGCTTCGCCCGGGAAAAGACCCGCTGGACACCCCTGGCGCAGTTCTGCTCCCGGAGCTATGTCAAGCCGTCGCCCTACGGCGTGGTGCTGGTGATGAGCCCGTGGAACTATCCCTTTATGCTGTCCATGGAGCCGCTGATTGACGCGGTGGCGGCGGGCAACACGGTCATCCTCAAGCCCTCCGCCTATTCGCCCCATGTGTCGGAGGTGCTGCAGACCCTGCTGCAGGAGTGCTTCACCGAGGAGTTCGTGGCGGTGATCACCGGCGGGCGCGCCGAGAATCAGTCCCTGCTGCGGCAGAAGTTCGACTACATCTTCTTCACCGGCAGTCAGGCGGTGGGCCGGGAGGTCATGCGCAGCGCATCGGAGCATCTGACACCGGTGACCCTGGAGCTGGGCGGCAAGAGCCCCTGCATCGTGGACAGAACCGCCAACCTGACCCTGGCGGCCCGGCGCATCGTGTTCGGCAAGTACCTCAACTGCGGTCAGACCTGCGTCGCGCCGGACTATGTGCTGGTGGAGGAGCGGGTGCATGACCGGCTGCTGGAGGCCATCCGGGAGGAGATCGTCCGGCAGTTCGGGGAGCAGCCCCTGCTGAACGCGGACTACGGGCGCATCATCAACGAGAAGCACTTCCAGCGGCTGTGCGGTCTGGTGGATCCGCAGAAGCTGGTTCACGGCGGCATGACCGATCCACCGGCCTGTTGCATTGAGCCCACGGTGCTGGATCGCGTGACCTGGGATGACCCGGTGATGCAGCAGGAGATATTCGGCCCTATCCTGCCCATTCTGACCGTATCGGATGTGACCGAGGCCATTCAGGTGGTCAACAGTCACCCCAAGCCTCTGGCGCTGTACCTGTTCACCTCTGACCGTCCGCTGGTGAAGTACCTGACCTCCGCCTGCTCCTTCGGCGGCGGCTGCGTCAATGATACCATCATCCACCTGGCGACCCCCCGCATGGGCTTCGGCGGCGTAGGGGAGAGCGGCATGGGTGCCTACCACGGCAAGACGGGCTTCGATACCTTCACCCACCACAAGAGCATCGTGGACAAAAAGACCTGGATTGACCTGCCCATGCGCTACCAGCCCTATCGCCCCATCTATGACCGGCTGGTTCGCATGTTCCTGCACTGAGTGCGTGCCGCCTTCCCGTATGGCCCGGCGTTCCTATTGCACGGTGAAGGCGGTCCACTCGATGTGGTTGTACTGCATCACATCCTCCGCTTTCTGCATGCCAAGCCGCTCATAGAAGGGAACAGCGCGATCATTGGCGATCAGATATACGGCAATATCCTTTTCTCCGCCCGCAATCGCGTGGGCCATCCTCATCAGCCTGGTGCCGATGCCCTGCCCCGCATAGGCTCTGTCAACGCCCAGGTCTGTCACGTAAAGCCAGTACGCAAAGTCCGTGAGCCCAAACAGGACCCCAACGATCAGGCCAGCCCCGTTCCTTGCGACGAGGCTGATGGAAGCATGGCTGACAAGCCGGGAAATTCTTTCGGCAAACCGCTCCCTGGGGTATTGTGAGCCAAGATCCGCCCGTTTCAGAAAGTCGATGTACTCCTCGGCGGTAAGTCGCTCATCTTTGATTTCTATCTTTTCATCCATGGGGGAGTTCCTCCTCTACTACCGTAACGGCAGGTCTGTTCATTTCCATTTTATCACAGAACAGCGCAGAATACAAGCGCAGCCACAGTAACACGGTAAGCGTGTTTGCTGTGGCTGACCGATGGTATGACATATGTCCGTATCATTGGGCATTTTTGTATGAAATCAGAATATGACTGGGCGCAAATAAAACCGCGGAAAGAATCAGAAGGATGGACCTGCTCATGATTCCACTGAACAAAAACAAAACGGATGGAATGATGGAAAGCGCCATGGCTCGGAACATGCTTCTCTTCCTGAAACAGACAATCCAGATGGCACAATACAGAATGACCAGAGCAGTATTGACAAGAAGATACAGCACAAAGGCATCGTCCGACCACCAGCCAAACCAGGTTCCCGGTATGTTGATAATCATAAACCCAAAGCAGCCGAATCGTCCGATTTGCTCGACCATCTCAACGGCTCGATGGCTCCATGTGTTCTCAAAGCCTTCTTTGCATTTGATCGCAAAGATGATATTCGGGATCATGATCACTGCGACAAAAATCAGGCCAAAGATATTCACAAACTCCATGCTCATCCCTCCGGATTCCAGTTTGCGCGGTTGTCCGTTACCATTCTATCACACAGCCGGGAGGAATACAAGCACAGCCCGCGCAACAGGTCACGGTTCCGGTGCCACGCCCGTCCCTGCGGCGCATAGAAGATTGGAAAATCCTCCAAGCTATGGAGGCGG
>JAEDKS010000188.1 GCA_016295665.1 Clostridia bacterium | reverse complement strand
CATCGCAGGCGTATCCCATCTTCCGCTCAGAAAGCCATGAAAGTCTTGCCCGCCTACTGGCACAGGATGAACGCAATGCCAGTATGTATGTCCCGCAGCCTGTCAGGGATGAAGGTACGGCCTTCACCTCGGAGCCGGTGGCCATCTATCCGGCAGCAGAAAACGGCTTGCCCTATGATGTGGTTGTTGAGCGGCTGCATGCGGAAAGTCCGGAGCATGCCGCTCCGCCCCTACCCGCCGCAGGCAATTTCCGCATCACAGACGAGCATCTGGGCGAAGGCGGACCCAAGGCCAAGTTCCGCATGAACATGGATGCGATTCTGCTCCTGCACCGGCTGGAAGCGGAGCATCGCGCAGCCACCCCGGAGGAACAGAACGTGCTCTCCCGCTACGTTGGCTGGGGCGGGCTGGCAGACGCCTTTGACCCGGACAAGCCGGCATGGGCGGACGAATACCGGCAGCTGGCCGCATCCCTCACACCGGAGGAATACGAGGCTGCGCGCGCCTCCACCCTCAATGCGCACTACACCAGCCCTACGGTCATCCGGGCCATGTACGATGCCGTGGCGCAGATGGGCTTCACCAGCGGCAACATCCTGGAGCCGTCCATGGGCGTGGGGAATTTCTTCGGCATGCTGCCCGACAGCATGCAGGCCAGCCGCCTCTACGGTGTGGAGCTGGACAGCATCACCGGGCGCATCGCGCAGCACCTCTACCCCAAGGCCAATATCACCGTCGCGGGCTTTGAAACCACCGACCGCCGCGACTTCTTCGACCTTGCCATCGGCAACGTTCCCTTCGGCAACTACCAGGTCAATGACCGGGCCTACAACAGGCTCGGTTTTTCCATTCACAACTACTTTTTCGCCAAGGCCATCGACCAGGTGCGCCCGGGCGGCGTGATTGCCTTTGTAACCTCCCGCTACACCATGGACGCACAGAATCCCGAAGCCCGGCGATATATCGCCCAGCGAGCGGAGCTGCTGGGAGCCATCCGCCTGCCCAACGATGCCTTCCGGGCCAATGCAGGCACCGAGGTTGTTTCGGACATCCTCTTCCTGCAAAAGAGAGAGCGTGCCATCGACCTGGAGCCGGATTGGGTGCATCTGGGGGAAACGGCGGAGGGCTTCCCGATCAACAGCTATTTCGTGGAGCACCCGGAGATGATCCTGGGCACATTGGCCAGGGAAAACACGCAGTACGGCCGGGAGAGTCTTACCGTCCTGCCGGTGGAAGGCACAAGCCTGGCGGATCAGCTGCATGAAGCCATTCAGCACATCCATGGTACCTACCGGGAAGCCGCCCTGCCCGATCTGGATGCGGGGGAAGCCAGCACCGCGACCCTGCCTGCCGACCCTGAGGTCAGGAACTATTCCTACACCGTGGTGAACGGCGAGGTCTACTACCGGCAGAACTCCATCATGGTGAAGCCCGACCTGAATCCTACGGCCCGGGAGCGCGTCAAGGGCATGGTGGGCTTGCGCCAGTGCGTGAACCAACTCATCCAGGCGCAGATGGAAAACGTTGATGACGCTGCGCTTTCCGCCTTGCAGCAGGAGCTGAACACCCGGTATGACACGTTCACCGCGCGTTTTGGGCTGATCAACGCCCGCAGCAACGCCAGCGCCTTCGCGGATGATTCCTCCTACTACCTGCTCTGCTCTCTGGAGGTGCTGGACGAGCAGGGCCAGCTTCAGCGCAAGGCGGACATGTTCACCCGGCGCACCATCCGGCAAAAGGTCGAGATCACCCATGTGGACACCCCTGCGGAAGCGCTGGCTGTGTCCATCGCGGAAAAGGCCGGGGTCGATCTGGCATACATGGCCCGGCTGACCGGGATGGAACAGGAGCAGCTGACCCGTGAACTGACAGGCGTGATCTTCCCTGTGCCGGATTCTCTGGGGCCGGACGTGCTCCTTCGCTATGTGACTGCAGACGAATACCTTTCCGGCAACGTGCGCCGGAAGCTCCGGGAGGCAATGCTGGCTGCCGCGTCCGATGCGCGGTTTGCCCCCAATGTGACCGCGCTGGAAGCTGCTCAGCCCAAGGATCTGGATGCCTCCGAGATCGACGTCCGTCTGGGCGCAACCTGGGTGGACAAGGAGTACATCAACGAATTCATGTGGGAAACCTTCAGCACACCCGCCTATCTGCAGCGATACATGAAGGTCAACTATTCCCCCTATACCGCCGAGTGGAGCATCGATGGCAAGAGCATGATTTCCGATACCAACGTGTCCGCCTTTGTAACCTACGGTACCCGGCGGGTCAGCGCGTACCGGATTCTGGAGGACACGCTGAACCTGCGGGATGTGCGGGTGTACGACACGGTGGAAGACCCGGACGGCAAGGAGCGTCGTGTCCTGAACCAGAAGGAGACAACCCTGGCCCAGCAGAAGCAGCAGGCCATCAAGGATGCCTACCGGGACTGGATCTGGCGCGATCCGGACCGGCGGGAAGCGCTGGTGAAGCAGTACAACGAGCTGTTCAACGCCACCCGGCCCCGGGAGTATGACGGCTCCCATATTGCCTTTGTGGGCATGAACCCTGAGATCACCCTGCGGGAACACCAGCGCAATGCCGTGGCGCACATCCTGTACGGCGGGAACACGCTGCTGGCGCACGAAGTGGGGGCAGGAAAGACCTTCGAGATGATCGCCGCCGCCATGGAATCCAAGCGGCTGGGACTTTGCCAGAAGCCCATGTTTGTGGTGCCGAATCATCTGACCGAGCAGTGGGCCAGCGAGTTCCTGCGGCTGTATCCATCTGCCAGCATTCTGGTCACACGCAAAAAGGATTTCGAGCGGGCCAACCGGCAGAAGTTCTGTGCAAGGATTGCCACCGGTGACTACGATGCCGTCATCATCGGGCACAGCCAGTTTGAGCGCATCCCGATTTCCCGGGAACGGCAGGAGCGGCTGCTCCGGCAGCAAATCGACGAAATCACGGAAGGAATCCAGGATTTGAAAAGGCATCGAGGGGAACAGTTCACCATCAAGCAGCTGGTGCGCACCCAGAAGCAGCTGGAAACCAAACTGAAAAAGCTCCAGGCGGAGGAGCGCAAGGACGACGTGGTCACCTTCGAGCAGCTGGGCGTGGATCGCCTGTATGTGGACGAGGCGCACAGCTACAAGAATTTGTTCCTCGCGACAAAAATGCGCAACGTGGCGGGCCTGTCCGCCAGCGAAGCGCAGAAGTCCTCCGATATGTTCATGAAGTGCCGGTATATGGACGAGCTGACCGGCGGGCGCGGCATCGTGTTCGCCACCGGCACGCCTGTTTCCAACAGCATGACCGAGCTGTACACCATGCAGCGGTATCTGCAGTACGACACCCTCAGGCGCAGCAGCATGACCCACTTCGACTGCTGGGCCTCCAGCTTCGGCGAAACCGTGACGGCCATCGAGCTGGCACCCGAAGGAACGGGCTACCGGGCCCGAACCCGCTTTGCGAAGTTCTTCAACCTGCCGGAGCTGATGACCATGTTCAAGGAAGTGGCTGACATCAAGACGGCGGATCAGCTGCACCTGCCCACACCGGATGCGCACTATGAAACCGTGGTGGTGAAGCCGTCGGCTTACCAGCAGGAAATGGTACAGGTGCTGTCTGAGCGGGCCGCTGCGGTTCACAGCGGAAGCGTTGATCCTTCCGTGGACAACATGCTCCGCATCACCAGTGACGGGCGCAAATTAGGCCTTGACCAGCGGCTGATCAACCCGCTTCTGCCCGATGATCCCGGCAGCAAGGTGAATGCCTGCGTGGGAAACATCCTGCGCATCTGGCGCGAGGGCGACGCGGACAGGCTGACCCAGCTGGTGTTCTGCGACCTGTCCACGCCCCGCGGGAGGGCCGCTTCTGATAAGGAACAGCTTGACGAGGCCGTGCTCCCGGACGAAACCGGGACAGAGGACTTCAATGTGTACGCCGACATCCGGGCCAAGCTGATTGCGCAGGGTGTGCCTGCGGAGCAGATTGCCTTCATCCATGAGGCCAACACGGAGGT
>JAEDKS010000187.1 GCA_016295665.1 Clostridia bacterium | reverse complement strand
AAGCATCAGGAGCTGAGCCATCAGGGCGCCGACCAGAAGTTCAAGGGCGGCCTGGCGGATCACAGCGTGGAGACCACCCGCCTGCACACCGCTACCCATCTGCTCCACGCCGCCCTGCGCAAGGTGCTGGGGGACGAGGTGGCCCAGAAGGGCTCCAACATCACCGCCGAGCGTCTGCGCTTCGACTTCTCCTTCAGCCGCAAGGTGACCAAGGACGAGCTGGCGCAGGTCGAGAAGCTGGTCAACGAGGCCATTCAGGCCGACGTGCCCGTGGTCTGCGAGGAGATGACCGTGCCCGAGGCCAAGGAGAAGGGCGCCATCGGCCTGTTCGAGAGCAAGTACGGCGACCGCGTCCGCACCTACAAGATGGGCGACTTCTCCTTCGAGATCTGCGGCGGCCCCCATGCCGAGCGCACCGGTGACCTGGGCTCCTTCAAGATTCAGAAGGAGGAATCCTCCTCCGCCGGCGTCCGCCGCATCAAGGCCGTTGTGACGGGCCGCGAGGCGTAAGTCTGCCGGAAAACACCATACAGCCTGCCAAAGCGCACGGGCCCTGTCGCCCGTGCGCTTTTTGGACGCTTGACAAGCGCCCGTCCGCTGTTGTATGCTATAGCCATCCATGGTGAAAGAAGGAAAAACGGCATGAATGAGCTGCTTATATCCCTGACCCCCGACCAGTCCCTGCAGGCCGCCCTCGACGCGCTGCCCGCCGGCGCTGACACCCCCGTCCGCATCCGCCTCTCCGAGGGCGTCTGGCGGGAGAAGATTACCCTCACCCGGCCCAACACCACCCTGGAGGGCGCCGGGGCCGACAGAACCACCATCCTCTGGGATGACGCCGCCACCGACCCCATGGAGGGCGAAACGGGCCATCGCGGCACCTTCCGCACCGCCACCCTCCGCACCGACGGGGAGCACATCACCCTGCGGGGCCTGCACATCCGCAACGGCGCCGCGCCCCGGGAGCGGGCCGGGCAGGCCATCGCCCTGTATGCCGATGGTGACGGCTTCCTCTGCGAGGATTGCCGCCTGTCCGGGGCTCAGGACACGCTGTTCACCGCGCCCCTGCCCCCCAAGGAGGCCCAGCCCGGCGGCTTCATCGGCCCCAAGCGCTTCGCGCCCCGGGTGCCCCAGCGGCAGGTGTACCGGCGCTGCCGCATCGAGGGCGACGTGGACTTCATCTTCGGCAGCGCCGCCGCCTGGTTCGAGGACTGCGACATCGTCAGCATCGACGGCAGGGCGGACAGAAGCGCGCCCTTCGGCGGCTACGCCACCGCCGCCTCCACGCCGGAGGGACAGCGCTACGGCTATGTGTTCAACCGCTGCCGGTTCCTGTCGGAGGGGTGCCCTGACGGCTCCGTCTACCTGGGCCGCCCCTGGCGGGCGTTCGCCCGGACGGTGCTCCTGCGCTGCGAGCTGGGGGCGCACATCCGCCCCGAGGGCTGGCACGACTGGAACAAGCCCACCTTCCCGGAGACCGGCCTGTACGCGGAGTACGCCTGCTATGGCCCCGGAGCGGCAGGGGAGCGGGTGCCCTATGCCCGCCGCCTGAGCGACGCGGAGGCCGAGGCCTACACCCTGGAGCAGTTCCTCGCAACCGCCCCTTGACACCGGGCGCAACCAAAGGTAGCGGCCCATTTCCTTCCATTTGCAAGCCAGACTTGCTGGCGCAACCGGCGCTTTTCTGGTATGCTGACAGACACCGTACACGCGAAGGGCTGTGCGCGGACAGAGAAACGGAGGAATGACCATGACGCTTGAACTTGCCAATCGCCTCGTCGCGCTGCGCCGGGCACACCACATGAGTCAGGAGGAGCTGGCGGACCGGCTGGGCATCAGCCGTCAGGCCGTCTCCAAGTGGGAGCGAGCGGAGGCCTCGCCGGATACGGACAACCTGATCGCCCTCTCGAAGCTCTACGGCGTGACGCTGGATGAGCTGATTCGCGGCGAAGCGCCCGTCGCGGAGACCGAGGTGGGGGCGGAGACGGCACCCGAGGACGTCCCGTCCGGTGACGACTGCGCCGACGATGAGATCGACCCGGACAACCCCCTGCCCAAGGGCAGCTTCTTCGACCACCTGGAGCAGCAGCGCCGGGCCCGGTATCCCTATCCGGTGCTGGTGGCGCTGCTCTATCTGGTGCTGGGGTTCGTGTTCCACCTGTGGCATCCGGGCTGGATCATCTTCCTGACCATCCCGCTGTACTACCTGCCCGCGTCCCAGCGCAGCCCCATCCGCCTGCTGTCCAACCCGGTGATGATTACCATCATCTACCTGCTGCTGGGCTGCTACTGCAACCTGTGGCACCCGGGCTGGCTGATCTTCTTCGCCATCCCGCTGCTGAACGCCGTAATCAAGGATTGACCCATCCGGGAGGGATACGCATGATTCGCCGTGTGAAGGTGGAAAACGGCTGGGTGCGGGGGCTTCCCGCCGCCGACCCGCGCATCACGAGCTACAAGGGCATCCCCTTTGCCGACAAGCCCATCGGCAGAAACCGCTGGCGCGCCCCGCAGCCCTGCCCGGACTGGGACGGGGAGCTCTTCGCGGCGGATTTCGGGCCCATCCCCATGCAGGCCAACTGCGCCGGGGATCCCGCCAGGGACATCTACGCCCGGGAGTGGGCGGTGGATGCGACGCTGCCCATGAGCGAGGACTGCCTGTACCTGAACGTCTGGGCACCGGCGGACGGTCGGCAGGGGCTGCCGGTGTATGTGTGGTACTTCGGCGGCGGGCTGCAGGTGGGCAACACCACCGAGATGGAGTTTGACGGTGAGCGCCTCGCCCGGCGGGGCATCGTGGTGGTGACGGTGGGGTACCGGCTGAACTGCTTCGGATTCCTGTGCCACCCGGAGATCACCGCCGAGGCGCCGGAGGCTCCCGGCAACTTCGGCTTCCTCGACCAGCAGTGCGCCACCCGGTGGGTCAGGCGGAACATCGCGGCCTTCGGCGGCGACCCGGACAGGATCACCATCGGCGGGCAGTCCGCCGGCGGCATGAGCGTCTGTGCCCAGATGACCAG
Source organism: Clostridia bacterium (assembly GCA_016295665.1). Taxonomy (GTDB): domain Bacteria; phylum Bacillota; class Clostridia; order Christensenellales; family Aristaeellaceae; genus HGM11604. The sequence continues at coordinate 1,022 of JAEDKS010000187.1, read as the reverse complement.
CCCCCAGAACGAGGGGCTGTTCCGGCATGCCATCGTCCAGAGCGGCACCTTCGCCCGGCCCTGGGGCGGCAGCTTCGGCCTGAGGGCCCGCACCCTGCGGGAGGCGGAGGAGCAGGGGCAGCGCTTCTTCGCGGCGCTGGGCGTCTCCACGCTGGCGGAGGCCCGGGCGCTGGACGCGCAGACCGTGGAGCGCAAGTCGCTGGAGTGGCCCTGGGGCTGCTGGGGCGAGGCGGTGGACGGTGTGTTCAGCACCTATCCGAGCAACGACTGGTACCTGCACCGGGAGCGCGTGCAGTGCCCCGTGCTGCTGGGGGAGACCGGCAGCGAGTTCATGGCGGCGCCGGAGGTCGGGGACGAGGAGGCGCTGCGCCGTCTGGCCCGGGACGTGACCGGGGAGCGGGCGGAGGAGCTGCTGGCCCGCTTCACCCACCCCGCCACCCCGGAGAGCATCCGGCGGGAGGGCAGCGTCCACGCCATCGGCTTCGCCATCCGCTGCGCCGCCCTCATGAACGAGCGGACGGGCAGCGCGCAGCGGCTGTACGCCTACCAGTTCAACGCGGACATCCCGGGCTGGGATCATCCGGGCACCTTCCACTCCGTCGATCTGTGGTTCTTCTTCGAGACCCTCGCCAAGTGCTGGCGGCCCTTCACGGGCAGGCACTACGACCTGGCCCGGCAGATGTGCGACTACTGGGCCAACTTCATCCGCACTGGCGACCCCAACGGCACGGACAGCCAGGGCAACCCTCTGCCGGCGTGGGCCCCCCTGCAGCCCGGCAGCCCCGCCCGGATGTGCTTCGGGGACGGGTGCCGGGTCATGCCCTGGGCGCTGGAGGGCGTGGAGGACATCCTGCTGCAGGCGTGGCAGAGCCGTCACCAGCCCGCCGCCGGTGGCTGACAGCTGGTTGTCATTTGGTTGTCAGTTGGTTGTCACTTGGTTGTCAGTTGGTTGTCACTTGGTTGACATTTGGTTGTCACTTGGTTGACATTTGGTTGTCACTTGGTTGACATTTGGTTGTCAC
>JAEDKS010000186.1 GCA_016295665.1 Clostridia bacterium | reverse complement strand
CAGACATAAAACCTCCGGTTGGAAATGCCTTGTCCAACCGGAGGTGGAGTGGAGATGAGGGGAGTCGAACCCCTGTCCGAAAGCTCGCCAGCGGAACCTTCTCCGAGCGCAGTCTGTGATTTGACATTCCCTCCGCGCCCCGCCCGCAGACAGGCTGGGCGCTTCAGTAGCTTCATGCTACGGGCATGCCGCAAAGCTTAAGCATGCTCGTTCACCGCGTTCATGACGGTGGAGACCGGCCACGCGGTCAAACCGGGCCACCGTCACGGCCTATTAGGCCGCGAAAGCAAATTCGTTATTGTCAGTTACTTTTTTTCCCGCTTTTATCGTGGTTCGGGGCCACGGCTCGCTTATCCCGCCTCCGACACTCCCGTCGAAACCGGATCATCCCCATGCTGCCTGACAATGAATCGCTTTCATGTAATGCCGCTGCTGCGGCATTTATCTGTTCTGCTCCCGCAGCGCCCGGCGGATATCCCGATCCGCGTCGCGCTTGGCGATGGAGTCACGCTTGTCGTGCTCCGCCTTGCCCTTGCACAGGCCGAGCTGAACCTTCATGCGTCCGTCCTTGAGATAGATTTCCAGGGGCACCAGCGTGTAGCCCTGCCGGGCCACCAGGCCATCCAGCTTGCGGATCTCGCTCTTGTGCAGCAGCAGCTTTTTGGCCCGCAGGGGATCGCGGTTGTAGATGTTGCCCTGCTCGTAGGGGCTGATGTGCATCCCCTCGACCCAGACCTCACCCTTGCGGATGGTGGCCCAGCTCTCCTTCAGGTTGACGCGCCCCTGCCGGATGCTCTTGACCTCCGTGCCAAACAGCGCGATGCCGCACTCATAGCGCTCCTCCACAAAGTAATCATGGAAGGCCTTGCGGTTCTGCGCCACCGGCTTGATTCCCTTCTGATGCGGCACAGTTCCACTTCCTTTCCATGCCACTCGATGTGCGCACACAGGCGCACTCTATTTTATCACAGTCGCTTTGATATTGCAATACCCGTTTTTGTCTGGTATAATGGAACAGGGTCTGTGGCCTGCGCGCACGTGACGCGGGGGAGGCAGGCCCTGCAATATGGCCCGGAAAGGTGATTGCGATGAAGCCGACAGCCTTTGCTCTGTTTGATTTTGACGGCACCCTGTGCCGGGGCGACTCCATCCTGCCGTACCTGACCTTCGCAGTTGGCAGGAAGGCTGCCCCCGTGGGACAGCTCGGCCGGGCGCTTTCCGGCTATCTGGATTATCAGATCGACCACAGCCGGGACGCGGAGGCAAAGGCCCGGGCGCTGTCCTTCATCCAGGGACGAACCCGGGCGGAGATGGATGCGCTGGCGAGGGAATTTATGGAGAAGAAGCTGCGGAAGCGCTTCTTTCAGGACGGTCTCCGGGAGATGGATCGGCTGCGGGCGGAGGGCAAACGGATTGTGGTGATTTCCGCCTCCCCGGAGGTGTATCTGCGCCTGCTGCCGGAATTCATGCCGGTGGACGCGGTGCTGGCAACCCCCTGCACGCTGGATGACAGCGGCTGCTATACCGGAGAGGTGCCCGTCAACTGCCGGGGCGAGGAAAAGCTGCGCCGTCTCAGGCGCTATCTGACGGAGAACGATCTGTCCATCGACCGGGCCGCGTCCTGGTCCTATGGCGATTCCTTAGGGGATCGCCCGATGCTGATGCTCACCGATCATCCCACGCTGGTCAACCCGAAGAAGAAGCTGGTCATGGCGATGCCGGGGGCAAAGCAGGTCTGCTGGAAATAAAGCACAGGCCGGAACAAAGGATGGGGACAGGATGAGTGAGGTGCGCGTGGTGCGGCGCATGACGCCGGAGATGCTCCGGGGCATGGGCCGGCTGGAGGACGGCGTGCTCGTCGGCGAGGAAACGATGCTGCGAGTGGGCAGGAGCGGCTTTACGCTCAGCTATCTGCCCCTGCCGAAGGCGGTGTGGCGGAGCTTCCCGCCCGCGTCGGGGGCCCTGCCGGAGCAGGTGCTCCGGGCGGATAAGGGAGCGGTGTTCGGCGCCTGGGAGGGTGACCGGATCATCGGGCTCGCGTGCATCCGGATGGGCAGCGCGGGCTGGGCGGAGCTTGTGGACATCCGGGTGGATGCGGCGCATCGCCGGTGCGGCATCGCCCGGATGCTGCTGGACGCCTGCGACCGGTTCGCTGCGGAGCAGGGGGCCCGGGGGATCCGGCTGGAGGCGTCCGAGGCCAACCCGGTGCTCTGTCAGTTCTGTGAGCATACGGGCTTCGTGCTGCATGGGCTGGATCGCATGGCCCTGGTCTATACGGAGGCGGAGCGGAGCAAGCCCATGGCCCGCAGAGCCTGCGCCCTGTACTTTTATCGGCTTTGCGGCGCCTGAGCGGCGGGCCGCGTGGGGAGGAAAAGAGAACGATGATGCGACTGCAGAAATATCTTGCCATGAGCGGCGTGGCTTCCCGCCGCGCCTCGGAGAAGCTGATTGCCGAGGGGCATGTGGCGGTGAATGGCGTGACCATCACCGAGATGGGCGTGCAGGTGTCCGAGGATGACCGGGTGACCGTGGACGGCGTGCAGGTGCACCTGGAGGAGGAGAAGCACTACCTGGCCTACTACAAGCCCATGGGCGAGGTGACCACCGTGTCCGACCCGGAGGGCCGCGCCACGGTCATGGACAAGTTCCGGGAGTATCCGGTGCGGCTCTACCCCGTGGGGCGGCTGGACTATGACAGCGAGGGCCTGCTGCTGTTGACCAACGACGGCGAGATGATGCAGCACCTGCTTCATCCCAGCCACGAGGTGGAGAAGCAGTACCTGGTCAAGGTGTCGAACCGGGTGTCGCCGGAGGCGCTGCATCAGCTGGCGACGGGCGTGCAGCTGGACGACGGGCGCATGACCTCACCGGCGAAGGTGCGGCTTATCCGCTACGAGACCTTTGATTCGGTGGTGCTGATCTCCATCCACGAGGGCCGCTACCGTCAGGTGCGCCGGATGTTCCAGGCCGTGGGACATGAGGTGGTCTCGCTGCGGCGGGTGGGCTTTGGGCCCATCTACCTGAACGATCTGCCCCGGGGCACCTGGCGCCATCTGACGGAAGTGGAGGTCCGAAAGCTGAAGGAGCTGTGAGCATGAGCTATGAGCTGCGTTCTGCCCGCTTTCTGGCGGCGGAGGTGCTGGAGAGAACCATTCAGCCCGGGGACACGGTGGTGGATGCCACCCTGGGCAACGGGCATGATACCTGTATGCTGGCCCGTCTGGTGGGGGAGCAGGGCCGCGTGATCGGCTTCGATATCCAGCCGGACGCGGTGGCCTCCGCCAGGGAGCGTCTGGCCCGGGAGGGCCTGCTGGAGCGCTGCGAGCTGCACGTGCTGGGGCACGAGCATATGCCGGAGATCGTGCCGGGCCCGGTGCGAACCGTCACCTTCAATCTGGGCTGGCTGCCGGGCGGGGACAAGTCCATCACCACCCACTGGGAGACCACCCACCAGGCGATCGAGGCGGCGCTGCGGCTGCTGGAGCCCATGGGCGTGTGTACCATCTGTGCCTATCCGGGCCACGCGGCGGGGGACGAGGAGCGGGTGGAGCTGATCCGGTACCTGTCCGGACTGCGCCCGCAGGAATACAACGTGCTGCACCAGCGCTTTCTGAACGCGGGCAGCGGTGCGCCGGAGTGCTTTGTGATTCAGAAGCAGCGGTAGGAAAGAGGAAGGGAACGCGATGCGACGGACGGAGCAGGTCGAGCTGACCAACCTGTGCATGGTGGAGGATGATGCCGGCCATGTGCTGATGCAGGATCGGGTCGCGAAGGATTGGCCCGGGCTGGCGTTCCCCGGCGGTCATGTGGAGCCGGGGGAGTCGCTGACCGATGCGGTGATCCGCGAGGTGCGGGAGGAAACCGGGCTGGACATCGACCATATCCGGCTTTGCGGCGTGAAGGACTGGGTGCGGAAGGACGGCGTGCGCTATATGGTGCTGCTCTACCGCGCCCGTGCCGCCGGCGGAAGCCTGACCTCCTCGGCGGAAGGCGAGGTGCGCTGGGTGCCGCTGTCCGGGCTGGGCGCGCTGAAGCTGACCCATGGG
>JAEDKS010000185.1 GCA_016295665.1 Clostridia bacterium | reverse complement strand
TCAACACCATGCTGGACCGCATCGAGCGCAGCTACAACAGCCAGAAGCAGTTCGTGTCGGACGCCTCCCACGAGCTGCGCACGCCCATCGCGGTGGTGCAGGGCTATGTGAACATGCTGCAGCGCTGGGGGAAGGATGACCGCACCGTGCTGGACGAGGGCCTGACCGCCATCGCCCAGGAGACCGCCAGCATGAAGAACCTGGTGGAGAACCTGCTGTTCCTGGCGCGGCACGACAAAAAGACGCTGATGCTGGAGATGGAGGTCTTTGACCCCTGCGACGTGGCGGAGGAGCTGCACCGGGAGGCCGCCATGGTCACCCCGGAGGATCACTTCGAGCTGACGCCGCTGGAGCACTGCACCATCCAGGCCGACCGGAACATGGTCAAGCAGGTCATGCGCATTCTGCTGGACAACGCGGTGAAGTACACGCCCCAGGGCGGCACGATCACCATGGGCGTCGCCCGGACGAAGGAGGGCTGCGTGCTGTCGATGAAGGACAACGGCCCGGGCATCCCGGGGGAGGAGCTGCCGAAGATCTTCGACCGCTTCTACCGCTCCGACAGCGCCCGCAAGGCGGAGAGCGGCGGTCACGGGCTGGGCCTGAGCATCGCCCGGATCATCGTGGTGGCCCACGGCGGCAAGATTCGCGTGCGGAGCAAGGTGGGGGAGGGCACGACCTTCTCGGTGCTCCTGCCCGCGGTACAGGAGCAGCCCGCCGAGCCTGAGCAGCAGCCCCCGGAGCAGAAGCCCCGGGGCAGAATCAAAAGGAAGCGGCACATCCGGGCCGCGTGAGACATCGCCCGAAGCAGGGGAGCGAGGGGCGAGGGAGCGGGGGAAAGCCCCGCTCTTTTTTTACCTGCCGAGTCACACCCCCTCGGGGGCGTCATAAACTGCTGGTGAAGGCTCCGCCACGAGGGAGCCAAGATAAGGAGGCATGACACATGAGCTTCTACTCCTTCAAGAACAGCAACCCCTCCTGCTGCCCCGGCGCGATCTCGGGCAACGCGACGGACGGCCTGCAGGAGAAGGTGTGCGTGCAGGTGAAGCGGGTGTACGACAGCTGCCTGCAGCAGGAGCAGCTGAACAATCAGGTGGTGACCATCACCAGCTACGCGCAGGTGGTGAACACCTGTCAGTGCAACACCTGCGGGTGCGGCGACAACCAGGAGACCCAGACGCCCACGTCCGCGCCGGTGGCGCCCATCACCTTCGAGAGCTGCCGCTCCACGACCACCGAGGGCACCATCCGGAACCTGACCGTGGAGCGCCTGTGCGACCGTCCGTGCTTCGCGCGGGTGCGGTGCACCGTGGATGTGCCCATTGACATCCTGTTTGTGGATTCCCGCTGCGTGGAGTACATCGGCAAGGGCGTCGTGTCGGTCAACCGGGACGTGCTGCTTTCCATCCCGGACGAATCCATCGTGCCCTACACCCTGGAGAGCATGGTCAGCGCCATCTGCGTGTCCGGCACGTACCTGGGCAACAACCAGTTCAAGATGACCATCTGCGTGACGATCATCCTGAAGGTGCTGGCGGACGTGGAGATTCTCATCCCGAGCTACGGCTTCTGCTCCATCCCCCCGGCGGAGGAGTTTGCCGAGAGCGTCTGCGACGAGTTCTTCTCCCTGCCGCTGTTCCCGCCCGCGTCCCTGTGCAACCAGAACCTGACGGGCGGCACGCAGGCGGGCACCTGCACCTGTGCGGGCAACACCTGCAACTGTGTGCGCACGCCGTCCACGGGCTTCGTGTCCACGAACACGACCACCTGACCCCAGCGGGGAGCCTGCCGCAGCACCGGGCAGCGGCAGGCTCCTTTTTTGCTGAATGTGACAGAATAAAATAGAAAAATGTCAAAGTAAAATTTCAAAGATTGGCAGGATAAGGGAAGGTCCATAGCAAAATACAGATATACTACCGGATGGAAACATACGGAGACGCACGGTAGAGCACGAGCGGGAAACTATTCTGCAGTGTACGAATCTGACACGAACAAGGGGGATGACCATGAAAGAAACGCGAATGAACTTGGATAGGAGAATCCTTGCCCTGCTATGCCTGATGGCCTTCATGGTCGTCTGTCAGCCCGCAGCACATGCGGAGTTAGAGGAAATCCAGGCAATTTCTTCCCATGAGGGCAAGCTGTATGCGGTTTCGGATTACTCGTCAATCTTCGTCAAAGAAAGCGACGAGTGGCATTACATTTTAGATGCCAATGAAACGCTGGAGCTGATGACCTGGGAAGGCGACACATGCTACTTTATCATGACAGATTGGTCGCAGGATGATGCGCCGTTGGGAGTACCACATGTAGCGGAACTTTTCCTGCGTACTGCGACGCTGTCCTCGAGCGGCCAGTCCATGACGCTGGGTGAAACCTGGTCGCTGGAAACGATTGCCAACGAGTGTAACGGCTCGCCGCAGTATCGGCAAATGGTGGTTCAGGATGGACAGGCTTACCTCCTGGTGCAAGACCCTGGTCGCCTCTTAACGAACACTCTTTGGAAGATAGACACCACCACGGGCAGAATACGCAAGCTGACGACAGGACAGATTCATGGCCTGAACCTGTGGCGGGATGGCACACTACTGGTGCAGAGTGATGTTGAATATGCGACCCTGAATGCCATAGATGTTCAGACGGGGCGCATGACCGAGATGCTTGCGCTGGATAGTCTGCTGGAGGATGCCGCGCCTGCCTATGATGCGGCAAACGATACCCTGTACTTCATTCAGAATGGCCAACTGATGCGCTGGCGCAGGGATGAAACGCCGGAAGTCTGTGCGGTGACCGGGTTGGCACCTGATAGGTGGGATGCAGGGCAGGCTGTGATCTGCGGCAATGAATACGTTCTCCTGCGGGACGGTAAGGTGTACTCCTTCCCCACAGATGAAGAGATGCCGGAGCAAACTGAACTGGTCGTAGAAGGCTTCAGCGTGGAGCCGACGCTCGTTGACCTGTTCAGCGGCTTCACAGCCCAGCGCACCGATGTTCACCTCAAAACGACGGGAAGATGGATGGGACGGGACATGATCGCCCAGCGCCTGATTACCCACGACCCCCTGCCGGACATCTACCACCCCTACAGCGACATGGGCTACGCCAACATGGCGCGGAAGGGCTACTTTGTCGATCTTTCTGAGATAGAGAGCATCGCCGCGCTGGTGGATACCATGGCACCTGCGGTGCAGGCGTTGGTGAAGCGGGAGGACGGCGCGCTGATGGGGCTGCCCGTGGAGATGCGGGACAGCATGTCGTATTGCCTCAACTACAATCGAAATGTCCTCTACGCGATTGGCCTGACGGAGAATGACCTACCCAGGACGCTGGAAGAAATGCTGGACTTCATAGAGGAATGGGGAGAGAAAATCACGGATTTTTACCGTGATGATGGAGAAGGTGGAAGTGCATCCTATGCGCTGTTCGATGCTGATAACGGCGCTTACAGAACGCTGGTGAATACCTTCCTGAATACCCAGCTGGCCACGCTAACCCGGGAGGGAAAGCCGATGACGCTGGACAACCCCGCCCTGCAGCAGGCGCTAAAAAGATTGGAGGGGATGCGGGAAAAGCTGTCGGGCATGGAGCTGGATGTGCAGCATCAGGGCTATGGGTATCTGGCGCTGTTCCAAACTGTCCCTTCTGCGCTCATTTTCAGCGACAGGGATCAAGATCAACCCCTATTTCTTTCCGTGGATGAGGAACATGACCCGGTTTACCCCGTGAGCGTCCGCGTCATGGTCATCAACCCCTACGCCAGCGCGTCCCAGCAGGAGATCGCGAAGTCTTTTCTGGCCTACACCGCCGAGAACCTGGACGGCTGGGAACACGTCAAGCTGTGCCCCGAGTTCATCACGCCCAAGCTCCGTGACGACTTTGCCGAGCGCTGGACATCCGCTACCGAAGCGGTGGAAAACGCCCGTACCGATCTCGAAATCGCCCCGGAGGATCAAAAGCGAATCTACGAGGAGCGCCTGGAGTGGGCGGAAGCCAGCCTTGCGCAGGTGGAAGCAAACCGCTATGCGGTGAGCCCCCAGCGCATCGAATCC
>JAEDKS010000020.1 GCA_016295665.1 Clostridia bacterium | reverse complement strand
AGATGGTCGGTGAGGTGCTGGACGTGATGCGCGACCTGGCGGAGGCAGGCATGACCATGGTGGTCGTGACCCATGAGATGGGCTTTGCCAAGGAGGTCGGCGATCATGTCATCTTCATGGATCAGGGCGTGATCGTCGAGGAGGGAATACCGGCACAGATCTTCGATGCGCCGCAGCAGCAGCGCACGCAGGATTTCCTGCGGAAGGTTCTGAAATAAGCCATGGAAAAGCCGCTGTCCTGTCGTGTGGGCAGCGGCTTTTCCTGTGCCTGTCCCGCGATCGAAGCGGAGATATCGGTCTGTTTTGATGTGTTCCGTACCGAAGTTGGTTTGAACCGACCGGATAATGTTTGTCGTGAAACATTTCTGCAAACATTGTCAATCTGTGTCGAATGCTGTGGATGAGGACCGTGCGGACGGAACCGGAGCTACAGTCGCCAGAGCTGAAAGCCACGATCGAGCAGGGCCTCTCTGGGATAGATGGCCTTGACGTCCATCAGCAGCATGGGGTGGTTTCGGCTGTACATGGCCTGCAGCTCCTCCACGGGCAGGCGTCGGAAGCAGTCGTGTGATACGGCTGCAATGATGCAGTCCACGTCCCGAAGCGCCTCTATCGGCGTCAGGGGAAGCCCGAACATGCGCTGTACCTCGTGGGGATTCGCGACCGGGTCAACAAGCATGGGCGTGACGCGATCCTCCTGCAGCCGCTGCACCAGATCCAGAACCCGCGTGTTGCGCAGGTCAATGCAGTTTTCCTTGAAGGTGACGCCGAGAATGGCTATCCGGCTCCTCTGCGGCAGCAGCTCCATCCGCATCAGCAGGCGAATGGCGGTTTCCGCGATGTATCTGCCCATGCTGTCGTTGATTCTCCGGCTTTCCAGAATCAGCTGACTGTGGTAGCCCAGGCGCTCCGCCTGATACGTGAAATAGTAGGGATCAACACCGATGCAGTGCCCACCGACCAGTCCGGGTTCAAAGCGGAGCGCGTTCCACTTGGTGTTCATGGCATCGAGCATCTCATGCGTATCAACATCCATGCGCTTCGCGATCCGCGCCACCTCGTTCATGAAAGCGATGTTATAGTCGCGCTGGGTGTTCTCCACCACCTTGACCATCTCAGCGGTGCGGATATTGCTGACGACCCGGGTACCGGCCTGAATAATCAGCCGATAGACCTGGTCGATGTCCGCCGCAGCTGCCTCGTCAATGCCCGAAACAACCTTGACGATGTTTTCCAGCCGGTGAACCCGATCCGCCGGGTTGATGCGCTCCGGGCTGTAGCCGACCTTGAAGTCCGGCCCGCAGCGCATACCGGATGCCTGCTCAAGCACGGGGATGCACTCCCGCTCGGTTGCGCCGGGATAGACCGTGGACTCATAGACCACGCAGGCCCCGGGAACAAGCTGCTCACCGATGGTGCGGGTTGCCGCGAGGACAAAGGACATGTCCGGCGTGGTGTCGGGATGGATGGGCGTAGGAACCGTGACAATGTGGAAGACGCCCTCCCGCAGACGCGAGGCATCGCTGGTAAAGACGACCCCGGATGCACGAAGCGCATCGTCCCCGACCTCGTCGGTGACATCCTCTCCGCGCTGGTAGGCCTCAATCCGGGATGCGTCCACATCGTAGCCGATGACCGGAATGCCCTTCCCGGCAAACGCCACGGCAAGGGGGAGCCCCACATACCCCAGCCCAATCACGCACAGACTGGTTGTGCCAGCCTTCAAACGTTCCACCAGTGTAGCCACGGACAGCAGCTCCTTTTCAGCATGTCGCAAAGATAATGAAAAAGCGCAACCTCACATCGGGATTGCGCTTTCATGAGCCCGGCGGGATTCGAACCCACGACCTTTTGATTCGTAGTCAAACACTCTATCCAGCTGAGCTACGAGCCCACAGCGATTCATGAAGCAGTGCTTCAGAACGCTTGTATATTATCGCACAAAACCCGACTTTTGTCAAGGGGTATTTTGAAGAAAAATTACAAATCTCCGGCCCGTCAGAGCCCGTTGACGATGTGCTCCGGGCGCTTCCCTGCCAGCGCGTCCAGAATCTGCCGGGAGCAGGCCTGCGCCATCTCAAAGCGCGTCTGCTCGGTATTGGTGCCGATGTGCGGCGTCAGCACCACATTCGGCAGGACGCGCAGAGACGACGGCATACGCGGCTCGTCCTCATAGACGTCAAGACCGGCTCCGGCGAGATGGCCTCGGCTGAGCGCGTCATACAGCGCCTCCGTGTCCACCACCGCGCCCCGGGCGGTATTGATGAGCACGGAGCCGGGCTTCATCATGCCCAGCGTGCGGGCGTTCATCAGATGGCGGGTTTCGTCCGTCAGCGGGCAGTGAAGGCTCACCATGTCGGAGCGTGCCAGCAGCTCCTCCAGTGACACGGGCGTAAAGCTGTCCGCATCCGCGCCATGGCGGCTGTAGCCAAGCACGCTCATGCCCAGCGCCCTCGCCAGCACCGCAACCTGTGTGCCGATTCTTCCCGCTCCGATGATGCCCAGCGTCTGACCGCGCAGGCTGCGCCCCATATAGCGTCCCATGCCGAACAGTCCCTCGGGCTGCTCAAGATGTGCCCGCAGGTTCATCTCCCCGATTCGGCGGCTTACCGCAAGCATCAGACCGATGGTCAGCTCTGCGGTGTCATGCGTCACGGTGTCCGGAATGTTGGTGACCGGAATCGACTGCCGCGCAGCCTCCCGGATGTCCACGCTGTCGTAGCCGGCGCCGTAGTTGGCGATGAGCTTCAGGCGCACGCCGCGACGAATCACCGCTGCGGAGAAGCGACCTCCTGCTACAACGGCGTCCGCCTCCGGAATCAGCCGACAGAGCTCCTCCTCGGTGAAGGCCTGCAGCGGCCCTGGAATCAGCAGGCGGTGCCCCTGCAATAGCGAAAAGCCCTCCCGGGGAACGCCATGGGTGATCAGGATCGTTGCCATTTCTATCCTCTCCCTGCATAGTGATTCTTCCGGGTACAAATACTGCCCGGTGAGGTGATCTCATGAATGATTTTCCGATTTGGCAGCACGGCACCCGCTCCTCCTTCCTCACGCTGGAGGGAACCGTGGAGGCGGATGTCGCCATTATCGGCGGTGGCCTGACCGGCGTCACCTGCGCCATGATGCTCTCCAGCCTCGGGAAGCGCGTGGTGCTCCTGGAGAAGGACGAGCTGGGCAGCGGCTCCAGCAAGGCCAGCACGGGCAAGGTGACGGCGCATCAGCCGGATGTGCTGCGCACCATCCAGCGGGCCATCAGCAATGAGGCGGCTGCCGTCTACACCCGCCTGCTGCTGGAGAGCATCGCCGGGGTCTGCCATGTGGTGGAGCAGCTGCATCTTCCCTGCAGCCCGGCGATGAACGATGTCTACCTCTACGCCCGGCAGCGCAATCAGGTCAGCGCACTCACCCACCTGACGCGCTCCGAGCAGCAGTCCGGGCTGGTGCTGGAGGAATCGGAGGACGCGCCCTGCCCCTTTCCGGTGGTCGCTTCCTCCCGCCTGCCTGCTCAGCCGCTGCTGATGCCGCTCCCCTATCTGATGGGCCTGGCCCGGGCCGCGGAGCAGCATGAGGCTCAGGTGTACGAGCATTCCCGTGTGCTCCGCTTCGAGCGTGGCAAGGTATTCACCGGGCAGGGCATGGTCAGCGCGGACACGGTGATTCTGGCAACCGGCTCCCCCATGGGGCTCAAAAGCCTGCCGATTCTGGGGCTGATGGAGCAGCATGTGCTGGAGCTTCGTGTGCTTCAGGGGCCGCCGGTCAGCGCCACGCAGATTGACGTGCTGCCCGATGGCCTGTACCTGCGCCCGCTGCCAAACGGTGTGATCGCCACCTATGATCTGGGGCTGACGGGCGATGACCACAGCAAGCGGTCACGGATGCTGGATTCGTTGCTCCTGCGCCTTCTGCCGGGCTACCGCACCACCTACCGGCTCGTCAGTCAGGACGTGTTCAGCGTGGACGGTCTGCCGCTGATCGGCCCGGTGCATCCGGGGGACAACAGCCTGTTGATGGCGACCGGCTACAGTGGATGGGGTGTTACAGGTTCCTTTCTGGCAGCCCGCCTACTGACGGGCATCATTCTCGGCAAGCCGCTGCAGGAAACCCCGCTTTTCCATCCACACCGCGTCTATCCCGGACATACGCGGCAGATACTTCGGGGCAGCGTCCACCCCATGACCGCCTACGCCGCCGGCATCCTGCGCCCGACAGCTCCCGCCTGTCCTCACATGGGCTGCAGGCTCCGCTACTCCAGACAGGCACAGCAATGGGAATGCCCCTGCCACGGCTCCTGCTTCTCCGGGGAGGGACATGTGCTCCATACCCCCGCAGCGTCTCCCGCGCCGGTCAGCCCGCGTCCGAACTGAGCCGCAGAAAGCCGCCGTCGTAGATCTGCCGGCTCAGGGCACCGCCCTGCCATCGCAGCAGGTAGGCATTTGCATCCGGCCTGCTGCGGACGATGGTCATGCGACCGTCCACCACGGAAAGGGCCACGCCATCCTCCAGGCCGATGCCGGGCAGCGCCTGCGCGCACATGGCATCGTCAAAGGCCTGACGCCGCGCGGCATCGCCGTAGTGGGGGCACAGGATGGCATCCACGAGCCCCAGGCCCGTCAGCATCGCGTAGCTGTCGTCCTCCAGTTGACTGAAGCCCTGCTGTCCCCAGCAGATCAGCCCTGCGCTGATGCCGCACAGAACGGCGCCCCTTTCCCAGGCTTCACGAAGCAGCTGGTCAACGCCCAGCGCCCGCCATGTGGCAAGCATGCTCCGGGTGTCGCCACCGCCCACATAGATGATGTCGGCAGCAAGCAGCCGCTCCCGCAGCGCTTCCGGCGCATGGTACAGGCACACCGCGTCCACCGAGCAGCCGAGGTGCTGGTAGTGCGCCGTGAAGCGCTCAATGACACCGGGGTCATCCCCGCTTGCCGTCGGCAGGAAGACCACCCGGGGCGTCAGGGCATCCGTCAGGCTGACGATGTACTGGTCAATCGCCAGCGTTTCACCCAGGCGCAGTTCCCCACCGCCGATTCCAACGATTGCGCGCATGGCTCGCATCCTCCTCGTGCTTCAAAAAAGCAGACGAAAATCGTCTGCGTCATTCCATCACGGTATCCGTATCCACAAAGTCCTCCTGCACCGGCGGCAGGGACTCACAGACCATCAGCAGCGCATCCTCGCCATTGTCCTCGTAGTAGCGCTTGCGCTTGCCAACGGTGACAAAGCCAAGCGAGGTGTAGAGGCTCTGGGCGCGGGCGTTGCTGACGCGTACCTCCAGCGTCGCGTAGACCGCGCCCAGGTTGGAAAGGTACTGCAAAAGTCCCGAGGTCAGGAGGCGACCATAGCCGTGTCCGCGCCATGCCTCGCCAATGGCGATGTTGGTCACATGGCTCTCGTCCAGAATCAGCCACGCGCCCGCATAGCCGATGACCTGACCATCCAGCTCGGCGACCAGATAACGGGCCGCCACGTTGCGGGTCAGCTCCGCGACAAAGGCTTCCCTGCTCCAGGGCGTCGGGAAGGTGGCGGCTTCAATGGCTTCCACCGCGTCCACGTCCCGGAGGGTCATGCGGCGAATCAGGCAATCAGGCATGGGCGGCGGCCTCCATCAGCTTTTTGTTGCGCTCCGCGCTGGGGGCGCGAAGATACATGGGCATCAGAGAAAGGTAGTCCTGTTCCGCTTCCGACTGAGCGCCGAGCCAGGCCACGACGGCGGGGCGCAGGTAGGCAAAGGGCGGCGGCGCAAACTGCGCCCGCTCTCCGAGCAGCTCGGTCAGACGCTCCCGGTGAACCGGCATGCCGTCACCGAGAAACAGGAAGCGCTCCCCCATCGTCCGCAGCGCATCGACATAATCCTCCAGCTTGATGGGCGTGTCGTCCATCAGCCGCGTATGCCGGGCATCGCCGGAAAAGACGGCGCCATACACCTGCCCGGCCCGCGCGTCCTGAATGGGACAGACCAGACCGTCGAACAGGCCCGCGCCATGGGCCATGGCTTCCAGGGCATCCACCGCGACACAGGGCTTGCCCGCGCCGTGGGCCAGTCCCTTCACCGTGCTGACACCAAGGCGGACGCCGGTAAAGGAGCCGGGGCCCGTCACCACCGCCAGCCGGTCAAGCCCGGTCAGCGAAAGCCCCGAGGAGGCCAGCGCGGCATCAATCATGGGCAGCAGGTTCACCGAATGGGTCAGCTTGTTCTGGGCCGCCGCTTCATAGCGGATGCCCTGCTCGGTCAGCACCGCCACACCGCACACAGGGCCAGAGGTGTCCACAGCAAGCAGCTTCATTGTCATGCCTCCTCCATCGTGAGTCTGCGGAAGCCACCGCGAGGGATCAGGGTGATCTCACGGGTAGTCTCGTCCACGGGGGTGATGGTGATGTCCAGATGCGTTTCAGGAATGGCCTCCGGACACTGCCCGGGCCACTCCACCACGGCGATGCCGTCCCCGCCCAGGTACTCGTCGAGCCCCATCTCCCAGAGCTCGTCCACCTGCTGCAGGCGGTACCAGTCAAAGTGATACAGCGGAACGCGCCCGGATTCGTACACATTGAGGATGGTGAAGCTGGGGCTGGTCACGGTTTCCGTCACGCCGAGACCGGCGGCGATGCCACGGGTCATCTCGCTCTTGCCGGCGCCGAGATCGCCCCAAAAAAGCAGCACATCCCCCGGCAGCAGCTGCGCCGCCAGCCGGGTGCCGAATGCGCGGGTTTCTGCCGGGGAATGTGTCGTCATGAATTTCGCTCCTTACCGCGGGGCGTCATGCCCGCTCAGGCTCTGCCCGCATGCACATGCAGCAGCGGGGACAGGCGCTTGTACAGCAGGAAGGTCAGCAGGCTCAGCACCACGCCCTTGAGCAGGTTGAAGGGCGCGGTGACGCAGAGCAGCAGCTTCCATTCCGTATCAACAAAGGGAATCGTCTTGCTGGCCATGCCGATCACGGCCTCCATGGGCAGACCGAACACGTTCATGTAGAACGGAATCATGATCTGCCAGTTGACCAGCACGCTGACCACGATCATGCACAGCGTACCGGTCACCATGCCGAGGAGGGCACCGCTGCGGGTCTTGCGATGGCGATAGAGGATGGCGGCGGGCAGAACGTAGGCGGCGCCCATGATGAAGTCCGCCAGCTCGCCCACGCCGCCGGAGGATGAGTGGAGAAGCCCCAGCAGGCTCTTGACCAGCAGGATCATGGTGCCCGGCAGCGGCCCCATGGAGAAGGCGCCCAGCAGCACGGGCAGGTTGCTCAGATCCAGCTTGTAGAACGCGATCACGGGGATCTGAATGACATAGAGCACCGACGCTACCGCCGCCAGCATGGCGATGCGGGTCAGGTACTGCACGGGCAGGTTTCTGTGCTTGGGGTTGGTCATGGCAAAGCCTCCTTCAAAATACGCACGCCCCTGAAGCAGCTCGCTAATCAGGGGCGGAAAATGGCAAACAGAATGCGTATTTCCTGCGCTCTTCTCTCATCCAGACTATACTGTCGGCTCCGGAATCTGACCGGATCGGCTGTGCTTTCGCACAGTTCGCGGGCTGTACCGCCGGTAGGGAATTGCACCCTGCCCCGAAGAAGCTCCAAGTGGCTATGCAGTTTGGGAAACCTTCAACATCATACCACAGTCCCGCAGCGCTGTCAATGCGTTGGGGCACATATTTTCAGGCGCGATGCGCTCACTGCTCACCGTTGTCCAGATGCAGCACGGAAGCGCCTTCCGGACGGATGTCGAGCACATGGCAGCAGCGCTCACCGAAGGCGCCCTCCATGACCTCAATGAAGCGCTTCAGTTCCTGCTGCGGGACAAAGTTCAGCGTGGTGCCGGCAAAGCCGCCGCCATGGATGCGCCACGCGCCCTTTCCGTCCAGCAGCACATCCGCCAGCGCCAGCGCCAGGGAAAGGCTCTGATCCTCGGGACGGGCGTACACGTTCTGCAGGTACATGAAGCTGGAGCGTCCGCTCTCGTTGATGGCATCCAGGAAGGCGGGCAGGTCACCGGACTGCAGCGCCTCCACCTGCCGGACGACGCGCCGGTTCTCCGCGTAGAAGTGCTTGGCACGGATGATGGCGCGGTCGGACACCACCTTGCGCAGCTCAGGCACGGCGTTCATGGCCTCCTCGCAGCGGACGTGCCGCAGGTCGGGCTGACCGAAGAACGCGGCAACCTGCTTCATCTCCGAGGGGATGGCGGCATAGTCGTCGGTCAGGTCGGCATGGGAGCCGCCGGTTGCCACCACCACCAGCGCATAGCCGTGCTGGGCGAAGTCGAAGTTCATGGGGTGAACCTCCGGGTCATCCAGCCGGAAGTCCACATTCACCAGGCCGCCTGCGGAGCTGGCCATCTGATCCAGCAGGCCGCTGGGCTTGCCAAAGTACACGTTCTCCGCGTACTGGCTGATCTTGGCCCGGGTTTTGTAGTCGATGGTGAAGCCGTTGTACAGCGCATCCAGAATGGCAACCGTCATGACCTCAAAGGCCGCAGAGGAGCTGAGGCCGCTGCCGGAGGCCACGGACGAGGTGACCGCCGCGTCAAAACCGCCGATCCGGTAGCCCATCTCAGCCATCCGGTTCGCCACGCCACGGATCAGCGCTGCCGTGGTGCCCTTCTCCTCCTCGCGCATGGACAGGTCGGACAGATCCATCTCCATGCCCGGATAGCCGTCGGAATACAGGCGAATCCGCATATCGCCGCGGCTGGAAACTGCAGCCAGCGTGTCCAGATTGACTGCTGCCGCCAGGACGCAGCCCCGGTTATGGTCGGTGTGGTTTCCGCCGATCTCCGTGCGTCCCGGGGCGCTCACGAGCATAATTTCCCGATCTGCCACATGGAACAGCTCCTCGTGGCGCTTGAGAATCCCCGTGTAGCGGGCGGTCTGCTGAACCAGCATACCGTCCCGGTTGCCGTACAGGTAGATCAGCCGATCCATGACAGGGGCCGTTTTCAGACTGCGAATCATGCATGCATAGCGGTTCATGACAACTACCATCCTTCATCGTAAATTCCGTAATGTGGTGATATGAATAGCTGCTATGTGGTGCAGGGAAGCCCGTGTTTCAGCCGCGTGGGCGGGCAGTCAGCGAAGCGCCTCCTGCCAGATGGAAACCATGTCCTCAAGCCCCATCTCCAGGGCAGTCTCACAGAAGTGCTGCCAGTTCTCGTCATCCAGCGGCACATCGCCGGTCACGAAGCGCGCCAGCATGTTCTCGCTCCAGGGGCCCAGGGACGACCAGATGGCGTCGATGCGCGACTGCTGTTCATCGGTCAGATAGACCAGCGGATAGGGCGTTACGCTCTTTTCCTTCAGCGCCGCCAGGGCGACGACGGCTGCGTGGGTTACATCGTCGTCAAAGTTCAGCTGATAGGACAGCGGCAGGTACATGGGCGCGTTGCCGCCCTCCGCGATGGTATACTCGGGCAGGATCGTCTGCGCCACGGTGGCGGTATCCGCGATCCAGTTCCAGGTTCCGTCGGAATGAACCTCGTACTCCGCGTCGAGCAGGCCGGCGCTTGCCAGCATGTAGCCCTCCTCGCTGTACAGGTAGTCCACCCAGGAGACGAGCGCCGCTGGATCCTCGCAGGCGGTGGTGATGGCAAAGGCGCCTCGCACCACATCCCCCAGGAAATCGCGGTAGACCTGCTCACCATCGCAGGTCAGCGGCATCATGAGCGCATAGTCGGACACCGCGCTGCTGGGCAGCATGGACATGACGGAGGGTCCGAACACCACACCGTAGGTGATGGTGGCGTCATCGCTGCTGATGGCTCGGGTGGTATCCGAGGCCGTGAAGCCGTTGCGGTCGATCAGGTTCTCCGTCCACAGCTGGTTCAGCCAGGTCAGGAAAGCCCGATTCCGGTCGCTCGTCAGCGTCTGCGTGACCACCCCATCCTTCGCCTGGATGTGGTAGTCGTTGCTGCACAGCCCGAAGGCATGGCCCAGGAAGCGCAGATCCCACATGCCGGTGAAGGTCAGCGGAATCTCGTCGCCGGTGCTTCCGTTCATGTTGGCATCCTTGTTTTTGAAGGCGCGCAGCACCTCCATCAGCTCCTCGGCGGTCGTGGGCATCTCCAGGCCCACACGCCTGAGCCAGGTGGTGTTGATCCAGATCGCGTTGTTGTTCTGCAGCTCATTGATGGAGGGAAGCGCCACAATCTCACCGCCGGGCAGCGTGATGGCCTCCTCCCACTCGGGGTGCTCCCGAAGGAGCGCGGTCAAGTTCGGGGCGTATTCCTCGAGGTAGGGCTTCAGATCAATCAGAATCCCCTGCTCATACATATGCCGGGTCTCCGCAGGGGTCAGCTCCGCCTTGAACAGCACGTCCGGCAGCTCGCCGTTCGCGGTCATGCGGGCCTTCTCCTGCGTCCATTCCTCCAGGTCGGTCAACTGGTGGAAGGTGAAGCGGACGCCGGACTGCGCCTCTCTGCGCTGGAAGAAGAAGTTGTTGTTCCAGTCGTGGCCGACGCTGGCGCTGTCATAGCCCGCCATTAGCCAGGTTTCGGCAGAGGCAGTCGCCTCCTCGGCATAAGCACCGAGGGGAAGCAGGAGCATGAGCAGGACCATCAGCCACACAGCCGATTTTTGCATAAGGAACCTCCTTTAGCGGGTTTTGTAATATTATAGTGCATTTTCTCGATTTTGACCAGTATTTTTTGAACATTCTTCATGAAATGTTTCCCAGCGGGGCTGCGGCGCAGGCGGATGCGTCCGGATGGAACAGAAGGCTGACTGGTTTTTCCAGAGAACCGGATGAAAGAAAAGCCTCCGCTTCGGTCAAAATGAAGAAAACAGGAGGGATGATCCATGTCTGGGAAGCGGCGGCTGGTGAAGTGGAGCGTGGCGGTTGCGCTGATTCTGTGCGTTGTGCTTGGCGTTGCTCTTGCGGCGGATTACTTCAACGTGTCCTCCTGGCAGACGCTGGACGTGGAGAAGCTGACCGCCCTGGCGCAGACGGGCGCCATGCTGGACGCGGACGGGCAGTTTGTCACGACGCTGGTCGGTCGGGAGAACAGGACAGCCATCCGGCTGGACACGCTGCCCGACCATGTGAAGAACGCCTTCCTGGCAGCGGAGGATCTTCGCTTCTACAAGCATCCCGGCTTTGACCTTACGAGAATTGTGGGCGCCCTGGCCTCCAACCTGCGGACGGGCGGATACGGGCAGGGTGCCTCCACCATCTCCCAGCAGCTGATCAAGCTCAGCCACCTGTCCAGCCAGAAAACCGTGGCCCGGAAGCTGGAGGAAATCTACCTGGCGGTGCAGCTGGAGCATCGCTTCACCAAGGATGAGATTCTCGAAATGTACCTGAACTACATCTACTTCGGGCAGGGTGCCTACGGTGTGCAGGCGGCGGCACAGGTGACCTTCGGCGTCAATGCCGCTGACCTGACCCCGGCCCAGGCGGCGGCGCTGGCAGCAGCCATCAAGGCCCCCAGCGCCTACAGCATCCAGAGCAACCCGGAGAACAACCGGCAGCGCCGCGGCTATATCCTGAGCACCATGCACGAGAACGGCATGCTGACGGACGAGGCCTATGCCCAGGCGATGCAGGAGGAGCTGTCTCCCGTCCAGACAGCCGCCGTCCAGACCGAGTACGGCTGGTTCGTGGACGCGGTGCTGGACGAGGCGGAGCTGCAGCTGGACGTCAGCGCGGAAACGCTGCTGGCTGGCGGGTACACCATCATCACCACGCTGAACCAGGAGATGCAGTCCCTGCTGGAGGAGCAGTACACCAAGGATGTGTTCCCCGCCAATGCCACCGACGGAACCAGGGTGCAGTCCGCTGCAGCCTGTGTGGACACGGCAACCGGTGCCGTCCGGGCCATTGTGGGCGGCAGGGAATACCTGACGCGGCGGGGCCTGAACCGGGCCACGCAGCTCCGGCGGCAGCCGGGCTCAGCGCTGAAGCCGCTGGCGGTCTACGCGCCTGCCATCGAGTACGCGGGCTACACCTGCGCCAGCGTCATTCTGGATGAGCCAACCAGCTTCGGCTCCTATCAGCCGCGCAACGCCGGCAACGCCTACTATGGCAACGTGACCATCCGAACGGCCCTCAAGAACAGCCTGAATATTCCCGCCTGCAAGCTCATGGAGGCGGTGGGTGTCGGCAACTGCCGCCGGTACCTGCAGAGTGTCGGCATCGCCCTGGACGACCGGGACGCCAACCTGTCCCTGGCGCTGGGCTCCATGACCTACGGCACCTCCCCCACCGCGCTGGCGGCGGCCTACGCGCCCTTTGCCAACGGCGGCATCTACTATGAGCCCTACTTCATCGAAACCATTCTGGATCGGGATGGCGCGGTCATCTATCAGCATCAGGACAGCGGTGCCCGGGTGCTGTCCACCCAGTCGGCGTATTTGATGACGAACCTGCTGCGCACGGTGATCACCAGCGGCACGGGAACCCGCCTCGCGTCCCTGAGCGTTCCGGTGGCAGGCAAGACGGGCACGGTCAACATGACGGGCAGCGGCAACCGGGACGTGTGGATGGCGGCCTACACCGCCGAGCTCAGCTGCGTGGTCTGGATGGGTTTTGACGAGCCGGATGCCTCCCACCGCCTGGCGAGCAGCGTTTCCGGCGGCACGAATCCGGCGACGCTGATGAAGAACTTCCTGAGCGCCTGGTACACCGGACGCAGCAAGCCGGATTTCAAACAGCCGGGCGGCATCGTGACCGTGGAGCTGGACAAGAAGGCCATCGAATGGCGCGGCGCGCCGATGCTGGCGACCAGCCTGACGCCCAGCAGCTATCGCATCAGGGAAATCTTCATCGACGGAACCCAGCCCACGGTCACCAGTGATGTGTGGTCGGCCCCCAGCGCGGCCCGCTCCTTCTACGTCAGCCACAGCGACAGCGGTCAGCCCCTGCTGGTGATTGAGCCGAGCGCCACAGCGGTGTACCGCATTCAGCGGGACGCGGTGGGCGAAAGCCGCGTTCTCACGGAGCTGAGGGGCTCCGCCGGCGAGAAGCTGTACTATACCGACGCCTCGGCGCTGCCCGGGGTCACCTACACCTATCGGGTCATCCCCATTCACGCGGAGCTGCTGGACAACGGCATCGTGCTGGAGGGCCCGCAGAGCGTGCAGGTGGCCCGGGTGCAGGCGCAGGGCGGCGGTCTGGGCGACTGGCTCCGCAACCTGTTCGGCGGCAATACCTCACAGGGCCCGGAGACGCCGGCCTCCATCTTCAGCGAGGGCACCACGCGTCAGCAGGCGCTGCCGCAAAATTGAGAAAATAATGCCAAAGCTCTTGCCAAGCGGAGAAAACTGGTATATAATACTTGAAACCGATGAGGAGAAGGTGGCATGGGCCTTCCGCAGGAGCGAGCCGGGAAAGGGTGCAAGCCCGGCGGCGGAAACCATGCTGATGGGACTCCGATGGGCACGGCTGAAGGCGCTTCGCTGCGTAGGCCGTGACGGATTCCTCCGTGAAAAGGCTTGAGTGGAGCGCTTGCAGCCGGTGGGGCCGCAGGTGCTCAATCGGGGTGGCACCGCAGGCATACTGTCCCCTACGTGGGAGCGGTATGCCTTTTTCTTACCACCGGATGATACAAAAAGGGGGACACGACCATGGAACAGCAGAACCAGACGCCCGAGAAGAAGCCCGTAATCTTCTCCGGCATTCAGCCCTCCGGCACACTGACGCTGGGCAACTATATCGGCGCCCTGCGGAACTTTGCCCGGCTGCAGGATGACTACGACTGCATCTACTGCATCGTGGACGAGCACGCCATCACCGTGCGCCAGAACCCGGCGGATCTTCGCCGCCGCTGCATGGAGCTTGCCGCTATCTACATCGCCAGCGGCATCGACCCCCAAAAGGCGCTCATCTACTGCCAGAGCCATGTCTCCGGTCACGCGGAGCTGGGATGGATTCTCAACTGCTTCACCTACATGGGTGAGCTGAACCGCATGACCCAGTTCAAGGACAAGTCCGCCAAGCACGCCGACAACATCAACGCCGGACTGTTCACCTACCCGGTGCTGATGGCGGCGGACATCCTGCTGTACCAGACCAACCTGGTGCCGGTGGGTGTGGACCAGAAGCAGCACCTGGAGCTCTGCCGCGACATCGCCCAGCGCTTCAACGCCATCTACGGCGATGTGTTCACCATCCCCGAGGCGTACATTCCCAAGGTGGGCGCCAAGATCATGAGCCTGCAGGAGCCCACCAGAAAGATGAGCAAATCCGACCCGGAGGAGACCTTCATCTCCCTGCTGGACGGGCCCGACGCGGTGCGCCGCAAGATCAAGCGCGCCGTGACCGACTCCGACGGCGAAATCCGCTTTGATCCCGAGAACAAGCCCGGCGTGAGCAACCTGCTGAGCATCATGAGTGCGCTGGGTGCCGGCTCCATCGAGGCGCTGACCGACGAGCTGCAGGGGCAGGGCTACGGCACACTGAAAACGCGCACCGCCGACTGCGTGATCGCCGCGCTGGAGCCGCTGCAGGCGGAGTACCGGCGCCTGATTGCCGACAAGGCCTATCTGCAGAGCGTGCTGGACGAGAACGCCAGAACCGCGACCTATCTGGCCAACAAGACCCTCCGCAAGGTGCAGAAGAAGGTCGGCTTTGCCCCCAGAGGATAAATTCAGAAATTACATCGCAGAGAAAGAACGGAAAAGCCCCGGGCGCGGCCTGCTGCAGGACGTGCCCGGGGCTTCTGTTTTATTCGTTGGATGCCTCGCTTGAAGCCAGCCTGTTTGCGTCTTGCTCTCCGTCAGCGGCCTCGCAGGCCTCCAGCTCCCGCAGGTGACTGCGGTGAAGCCAGGCAAACAGCACCATCACCGCCGCAAGGATCGCGGTCACCCACGGCAGGAGGCGAAGCAGGATCATGCCGGCGGCGGAGGCTGTGCTCCACGCAGAGCTGCCAATCAGCTTCACCATGCGCAGGACGCAAATGACCACGCAGACGGTACAGAATACGCCGCAGACGCACACCGCCACAAACCGCTTCCGCCTTTCCGTCGATGCCGCCCTGCCGTCCGGAGCGGTGCGGAACGGCCCCGCATGCCGGGCGGAGACAAGCTGCTTTCTCTCCCGCCGGAGTCGCACCAGATAATAGCCGATGCAGATCGTCGTTAGCACCAGATAGATGCCTGCCGGCAGAAGAATCGGCTGAAGGTACTGGGCTCCGACTTCCTGACGATACAGCACCCGGATGTCACCCGCCCCCTCCGGAGCGGTCAGCGCCTGCCCGTCGCTCTGGGGAAGCACCAGGAACTGCAGGATCAGCCAGCCTGCCAGCAGCAGCGTCAGCAGGAGCATCAGCCGGAACAGCCATTTCCCGGGATAAGCGCGTGGCTTCTTCTTCATACCCTTCCTCCTTGCTCCCTCAGATTATAGCATCACTCAGGACAAAAAGGAAGAGTACGGCAGCAAAATTTGACCGGAAAAGAAAGGCGGAGCCGGCCTTCTGTCAGACCGGCTCCGCTGCCCTCAGGACACGAGCGCCTCGTTGATGATGCGGAGCAGTTCGGACGCCGCATCGTTGTTCCAGGACCATATGGCGGTTCCCAACAGCGCATGCTCCGTCACATAGCGCATCTTGGCCTGCAGGGAGGCCTCGTTCTCCGCGCTGACAAAGCTGCTTCCGTTGTAGTACCACGCGGCCTGCGCCTCCTCGTCCCAGTGGCAGGTGTAGCCCTGCGTTTCCAGCTGCTGCACCTCATCGAAGGTCAGCGTTTTGTTCCCGCTGGTGCCGGCGCGCTGATTCAACCCGTCACCGCCGCCGCTGACCTGCCGCCAGACGCGTCCGTAGGCGGGCACGCCGAGCAGCAGCTTTCCGGAATCAAGGCCGTCCTGCAGCAGGGTCTGTACGGCCCGGGCCGCGCTCGGCTGGGTGCTGCCGCCCGGATACAGCCCGGCGTGATGTCCCGTGGTTCTCTCAAAGCCCATCAGGTCATAGGCCATGAGCACCACCTGATCCACCAGCGCGTTCAGCCGCGAGGCATCCACATGGTCAAGCTGCTCCTTGCCGGCACCGACTGCCACGCTGAGCAGATAGGGCCGTCCACCTGCGGCGGAGCGCTGGTCAAGCCCCTCCCGGAGCAGCGACAGGAGCGCATACCAGTTTTCCTCATCCGCCGGATCGCTGCTGATGCCGGAGGCGGAGGAGCCGGGGTATTCCCAGTCAATGTCCACCCCGACAAAGCCGTATTCGTCCATCAGGCGCAGGATGCTGTCCGCCAGTTTCCGTCTCCCCTCATCCGTCATGCAGGCCTGGGAGAAGCCGTCGGCACCCCAGCCGCCCACGCTCAGCACGCCGTCCACCTGCGGATGGCGCTTCAGCCAGGCGCTCATCTGCCGGATGCCGTACCAGTGCGCTGCGGTGGCCTCGCCATCCTCAATCAGCGCAAAGGCGTAGTTGACCTGATCCACCAGCGATGCATGGCTGTCCATGGGAACAAAGCCCGCATCGTCATAGACATACATCACCACACGCCCTGCACGCCCATCCTCGGCCTCAGCGGAGGGCAGCATATCCTTTGTGCCCGTCACTCCCTGCAGTACGCATACCGTCACCATACAG
The DNA here is from genome assembly GCA_016295665.1 of Clostridia bacterium. Lineage (GTDB taxonomy): Bacteria > Bacillota > Clostridia > Christensenellales > Aristaeellaceae > HGM11604. The sequence continues at coordinate 4,170 of JAEDKS010000020.1, read as the reverse complement.
AGCACCAGCGCGCCCATCCATACACGCCTGAGCGCACTCCCCTTTCTTTTTTCTTCCGTGCGCGGATGTCTCTGCAACACCGCGCTCACCTCCATGGATTATTACGAGGACATGATACCATATTCATATGCCGCTGTCCATGGCAATTCATGGTGTCTGCTGTCGCTGCGTGTCCATTTTGTCAGAAAATGCTGCGGGATGTGCTTCTGCACCTTGACGAAACGCGCCGATTGGGGTATCTTTTTCATGGTCGCTTCATGATTATACCGGAACGGAGGTCTGCATCAATGCTGTTCATCGGAATCTGCGGTGCCAGCGGCAGCGGCAAGTCCACCCTCGCCCAATCGCTCCAGGAGCGCCTGGGCAGCCGCTGTCTTGTTCTTCAGCAGGACGCCTACTACAAGGATCACTCCCACCTCCCCTTTGAAAAGCGCGTGACACTCAACTATGACGAGCCGGTCATCTTCGACCATGACCTGCTGCTCTCCGATATTCAATCGCTGATGAACGGCCAGGCGATCACCCGCAAGGCCTATGACTACACCCATCATCTCCGGGCCGACCGGGAAAACGAGCTGATTGAGCCGCCGGAGGTGCTGATTCTGGAGGGCATTCACTGCTTCCACGACAAGCGCCTGCGCAGCCTGATGTTCCTGAAGATCTACATGAAGGTGGAGGCGGACATCTGTCTGCTGCGCCGCATTCAGCGGGACATCAAGGAGCGGGGACGCGACATTGACGGCATCGCCGAGCAGTACCTCCGAACCGTGAAGCCCATGTATGACCAGTACATCCGCAACTATGTGCAGTATGCGGACACCATCGTGGCCGGCGGCGGCAAGAACGCCCGCATCGTCGATATTCTGACCGGCTATGTGCAGGACGCGCTGACGCAGCGTCAGGAAAAGGAGTGACCCGGGCATGGACAAGCAGGAAAAGCTGGCGCGGTATCGCAGCCTCAACCGCACGGCGAAGCCGGGACAGATCGTGTTTGCCGGTTCGTCCCTGATGGAGATGTTCCCCGTGGAGAAGCTCGTCGCGGAGCGGGCGCCGGAGGTGACGGTCTACAACCGGGGCATCGGCGGCTTCATCACCACGGAGCTGGAGGCGGCACTGGACGTGTGCGTGCTGGATCTGAAGCCGCGCAGGCTGTTCATCAACATCGGCACCAACGACCTGTCGGACGCGCAGGTGACCATCGACGAGCTGATCGTCCGCTATGAGCGGATTCTGGATCGCATCGGCACCATCCTCCCGCCTGCCGCCATTTACCTGATGGCGTACTACCCCATCAACGAGCTCGCGGCGGCGCCCGAAATGAAGGCCTGCCTTGCCATCCGCACCAACGCCCGGATTGGCGAGGCGAACAGGGCGGTGGAGGACATGGCACACCGCCTCGGACACCGCTTTATCAACGTGAACCGGGGGCTGATGGATGAAACCGGACGGCTCCGGGCAGCGTACACCCTGGAGGGAATGCACATCCGGGAGGAAGGTTATCGCGCCATCATGGACGACCTGATGCCCTATGTGCTGGAGCCGGACGCGGAATGAGGAACGATGACATGCAACGGCGCTTCTTTCGGAGTGCCGTTTTTGCTTGGCACGGCGTTTTTCATTGATGACTTGACTTTTGGCGGCCCATGCGTATCATATATACTGGTGGCAGTATGCGATTGATGATGCTGTCGCCACCCTGAGAAAGGAGATCAGCCGTCATGCCAAGCGCGATTACCCATGTGCAGCCCGGTTCCATCGCGGACAGGCTTGGTCTGCGGGCCGGCGACGTCCTGCTGACCATCGCGGGAGAGCCTGTCATCGACCAGATCGACTATCAGGCACTGACCGCGCAGCGCTCCTTCGGCATGGAGCTGCGCCGGGCGGACGGCACGACGGCCTCTGTCCACGTGCGCAAGGAGGACTGGGAGCCGCTGGGCATCACGCTGGATCAGACCATCGTCAGCAGGCCGAGGCCCTGCGCGAACCACTGCATCTTCTGCTTCATCGACCAGATGCCGCCGGGGATGCGGGATACGCTCTACGTCAAGGACGATGACTGGCGCCTGTCCCTGATGATGGGCAACTACATCACCATGACCAACATCTCCGAGCAGGAACTGGATCGCATCATCCGCCGCCGGGTGAGCCCCCTGTACATCTCGGTGCACACCACCGACCCGGAGCTGCGCTGCAGGATGCTCCGCAACAAAAACGCGGGGCAGATCATGGATCGCCTGCGGCTGCTGGCAAAGAACGGGCTGCGCTTCCATTGTCAGATCGTCATGTGTCCGGGGTGGAATGATGGGGAGGCGCTGGCGCGCACGCTGGAGGACCTGCGAAGCCTGTTCCCCTATGCGCAGTCCGTGGCGCTGGTGCCCATCGGTCTGACAAAGTTCCGGGAGGGGCTGGCAAGGATCGAGCCCTACAACCGGGAGACCGCGACGGAGGTCGTGGAAATGGCCCGGGCGCTGCAGGCGCGCTTCCTGCGGGAGCTGGGCACGCGGTTCGTGTTCCCCTCGGATGAATTCTACTGCCTGTCCCGCCTGCCGCTGCCCTCCGACGAGGAGTACGAGGACTACCCGCAGATTGAGAACGGTGTGGGCATGCTGCGGATGTTCGAGACGGACCTGGCCTTTGCTGCAGAGGATTACCCGGTGGAGGAAACGCCGCCTCGCAGGCTGGTCATCGCGTGCGGCACCTCGGTTGCGCCGTATATGCAGACCTGGTGCGACCGCTTCGCGCCCCGGGGCACCACCGTGCGGGTGCAGCCCATCATCAACCGCTTCTTCGGCGAGTCCGTGACCGTGTCCGGGCTGATCACCGGACAGGATCTGATGGATCAGCTGAAGGACGCGGACTGCGATGAGATTCTGATCGTGCGCGACATGATCCGGAACGAGGGCGACCTTTTCCTGGACAACACCACCGTTGAGGAGGTTCGGCGCGCGCTCCCCGCACCGCTGCATATCACGCAGAACACGGGCGAGGGCTTCTGGCGGGCCATCAGCGGACAGGACTGACCGATTCGATATCTGGATATATTGGAGGAAGAAACCGATGGCAAGACCCCTGGTAGCGATTGTGGGGCGGCCCAATGTGGGCAAATCCACGTTTTTCAACAAGGTGGCAGGGCGGCGTATCTCCATCGTCGAGGACACCCCCGGCGTGACCCGCGACCGCATCTACTGCGATGTGGAGTGGCAGAACCGGCGCTTCACGCTCATCGACACCGGCGGCATCGATCCCCGCTCGGACGACGTGCTGCTGTCCCAGATGCGGCGTCAGGCGGAGATCGCCATGGACACCGCCGATGTCATCTGCTTCTTTGTGGACGGTCGGGACGGGCTGACGGATGATGACCGGGAGGTCGCCGGTCTCCTGCGCAAGACCCACAAGCCCACCCTGCTGGTAGTCAACAAGATCGACCACATCACCCTGCAGGACAACATGTATGAGTTCTACGAGCTGGGCATGGGCGATCCCATCGCCATCAGCGCGGTGAACATGATGGGACTGGGCGACCTGCTGGAGGCCATCTGTCAGGAGCTGCCTGCGCCCGAGGCGGACGAGCTGGAGGACGAGCAGCACGTCATTCAGCTGGCGGTGGTCGGCAGACCCAACGTGGGCAAATCCTCGATGGTCAACCGCCTGCTGGGGCAGGAGCGGGCCATGGTCTCCGATATTGCGGGCACCACCCGCGACGCCATTGACACCCTGTTCACCGGCGCGGACGGCACCCGCTACAACATCATCGACACCGCGGGCATCCGCCGGAAGCGGGCCGTGGAGGAGGAGAGCCTGGAAAAGTATTCCGTGCTGCGCTCGATTGCCGCCATTCAGCGCTGTGACGTGGCCCTGCTGCTCATTGATGCCCAGGACGGCGTGACGGAGCAGGACACCAAGATCGCCGGCATCATCCGCGAGGAGGGCAAGGCGGTCATCGTGGTGGTCAACAAGTGGGACGCCATCGAAAAGGAAACCGGCACGCTGGAAAACTACCGCAAGGAAGTGATGGAGGCGCTGAAGTTTATGGACTACGCACCCGTCATGTTTCTCTCCGCCAAGACGGGCCAGCGCGTGAACACGCTGCTGGACATGGTGGATCAGGTGTGGGCCCAGGCCTGCAAGCGCATCACCACCGGCATGCTCAACGATGTTCTGAACGATGCC
>JAEDKS010000184.1 GCA_016295665.1 Clostridia bacterium | reverse complement strand
CCTTGACCTCACGCTCCCGGGAGAGCAGGTTGACCATCTTGGACTGGGCGGAGCCACCGGTCATGGAGCCGCCGGAGTGCATCACGTCGCCCTCCAGCGTCACCAGCCGGAAGGCGTGGCTGCCAGCGCGCATGATGGCGATGCCGTGGTCCAGGTTGTCCGCGATGACGGTGCGTCCCAGCAGGCTTTCGAGGATGGCCCGGAACTCCGGGGCGCAGCCCACCAGCGCCGATGCGACGCCGATGCAGCCGGGCATGGACAGCACCTGCTTCTCCCGCTCGTTCAGCCCCTTGCCACGAATGGCGCTGATGGGCAGGAACGTGGCGCGTCCCAGCCGGTTCTGCCGCAGGTAGTCGATCAGGGTCTTGGCGGTTTCCTCGTTGTCGGTGACGATGTTCTGCTGCGCCGCGCCCAGGGCCATGTCGATGGCTGTTTCATAGCGGGCGGGCACCTGAATCAGCTGTGCCAGCACGCCACGGACGCCCTTTAGCCCTCTGTCCTTGCCGAACTGCACGGCCCGGCGGACGGACTGGTTGTAGCCCTCCATCTCGCTGGTCATCTCGCTGAGCAGATGATGGCGGCTTTGAATGCCCTGCAGGCTCTGCGAGAGGTTGTCCGCCTCGGTGCGCACCGCAGACAGGGTGTTTTCCGCTGCCCGCAGCTGCTCCTGACTGTCGCGGAGCGCCCGGGAAAGGCGGGATTGCTCCTCCTGCTCCGACTGAAGCCGTTCCTCGGCGCCGGAGAGTTGAACGGAGAGCCTCTCCTCCTCCTGATGCAGCATGGCGGTGGACTGGTTCAGCTCCTCCAGCCGGTTCTCCATCTGGACGCGCATGGTCTTGAGGCGGGTCTGGTCGTTGCGCACCGCAGAGAGCCGGTTCATGGCGGTCAGCACCGCCTCCTTGTGACTCTCCAGCGCCTCATCGGCCTGCTGCTGCGCCTCGTCGGCGATGCCCGCCTCCGTCCGCGCCTTTTCGAGCGCCTCCTCCGCCTGTGCTGTCAAGCGCCGCTGCGCCTCCATCTCATCCGAGGAGGAGGCGCGCAGATCATCCAGCTGCGTCAGGCGCTCGGCACCCTCCCGCTGCTCATCGAGCAGGCGGGAACGGTTTTCCTTCCGGCTGTCCCGGCGTCCGTTCACCGCGGCGAGGGCCTGCTGCGCCTCGTGCAGGGACTCCATGCAGCTCATCAGACGGCTGCGGGTCTCGGTGATCTGCTCGTCCAGCCGGGCGATGTCGGTCTGGTAATCATCCCGCAACCCGGTCTTTTCAGTGAGCGCCGCCTCCGCGTCAGAGAGGATGGTGCGCAGGGTCATCAGCTCACTATCCAGCTCGGCAAGGCGCTGATTCGCCCTGTCGGAGCGAAGCAGGAACAGGTTCAAATCCAGCGTTTTCAGCTCGGCGGAGAGGTCGATGTACTCGCGTGCGGCGCGGCTCTGCCGCTCCAGGGGGCCCAGCTGACGGTTCAGCTCCTCCAGGATGTCGTCGATGCGTGCGGCGTTCTCCAGGGTGCGCTGAAGCTTTTTGTCCGCCTCCTCCTTGCGGGTGCGGTATTTCATGATACCGGCGGCTTCCTCAAAGACCTGCCGGCGATCCTCGCTCTTGCGGGACAGGATCTCGTCGATGCGGCCCTGCCCGATGATGGAGTAGCCCTCCTTGCCGATGCCGGTGTCGCGGAACAGGTCGATGATGTCCTTCAGGCGGCAGGAGGAGCGGTTCAGGTAGTATTCGCTTTCACCGCTCCGGTACACCCTTCGGGTGACCATGATTTCGGTGAAATCCGAGGGAAGGGCGTGATCCTCGTTGTCAAAGACGAGGGAGACCTCACAGTAGCTCAGCGGCTTGCGCTTTTGCGTGCCATTGAAGATGACGTCCGACATGCTGGCGCCCCGGAGCGTCTTGGCACTCTGCTCGCCGAGCACCCAGCGCACCGCGTCGCCGATGTTGCTCTTGCCCGACCCGTTCGGCCCCACGATGCCCGTTATGCCATCCTCGAACACGATTTCCGTTCGCTGCGCAAAGGACTTGAAGCCGTACAGTTCCAGTTTCTTCAGTCGCATGGATTCCTCCAAACAGGGTATGAATCACCAGCTATCATTATACCACAAAGCAGGCAAAAAGAGAATAGCGTTTTCACGCGCAAAAGGGCCTCTCCGCGGCGTTTTGGCAGCGGAGAGGCCCTGTGGTTTTGCAGGCTTACTCGGGCTGGATGGAGGCGATCACCACCGTCCACACCTCGGCGGCCCCCTCGGTGGACAACGGGTAGAAGGTGAACTCCAGGAAGCAGCCGGCGTCGGTCGCGAAGGTGATGTTCAGGGTATCGTTCTCGGGCAGCTGATAGCGGAGCGCGGGTATGTCGTTGATCATCAGATGGGCGATCTCGGAAGCGCCCAGGTCGGGCAGCATCTCGGCATACTCCTCCAGGGTCATGCCGCTCACATCCACGTACACCACAGCCACGGCGGCGGTCTGTTCCTCGTCAATGAAGTAGCCGATATAGCCGCTCTCGCGGTACTCATCGGTCAGTTCGAGGGACTGCAGCTGAGCGGGCAGCCACATGGTAACGGCAATCTCGTCAAAGGTGACGAAGCTGCCCTCCAATCCGGCGTCGGTGACCACGGACTCCAGATCCGCCCAGTTCACCTGAAGGGTGGTTTCCTCTGCCATCGCCATGGGAACGAGCAGGCACAGCGCCAACAGCAGGGCAAACAGCTTTTTCATGTTCAGTCTCCTCCTCTTCTCGTACGATGATGCGGACTACATCAGGATAAGCATACCATAAAACGCGGCGAATGTCCATTGTTCCAGGGTATCAAAATATCAGAAGATGTCTCCCAGCTCCATGGCCCGGTTCATGGCCTCAGAGCGGGACTTGACGCCCAGCTTGGCATAGATTTCGGCGGTGTAGTGCTTCACGGTGCGCTCGGTGATGTTGAGAATGGACGCGATCTTGGCGTTCCTGTAGCCCGCAATCAGAAGCGAGTAGACCTGGTACTCCCGATCCGTGAACATGGGCTGCCTGGAAACGGACTTCAGATAGCCGGGATAGTGAACCGCCTGCGTCCGGGTCAGCTGCATCACCGCCCGCTCCCAGGGCTCGTCGGGCAGCTTCAGCTCGTTGAGCATGTCCAGAATGGCGATGCCCTCGTCCGCGATCACCCGGACGAGATGGTAGCGCTTGCTCATGCGGAGCGCGGCGCGCATCTCCTCCTGCCAGCTGCTCCGGCTGGTGCGGTAGTCAATGATTGCCTGCAGCAGGTGCAGCTGAATGCGCAGGTAGGGGCGGTCGAAGCTGTCGAAGTAGTGCCGCAGCTGCGCGGTGAGCAGCGGGATGCGCTGCCACTGGGCGGTGACGATGTACAGCCGCAGATTCAGCATGTACTGGTAGCGGTCAAGAATCACGAAGTCCCCGGTTTCGTCCGGCGCGCCCTGCTCCAGCCAGTTCAGCGCCTCCTGACCGGTCACGGTCAGCAGCTGCAGCTGCATGCGGTGAACCTGCATGTTCTGCCGGAGCCGGACGGGCGCGTCCTTCGGCAGCTCGTTCAGGAGCCGGTCCATTATGTGCAGCGCCTCGTCCACGTTTCCCTGGGCGGCGATGATGCGGCTCTGAATGCCGATGGCGGCGCACCGCATCTCCAGATCGTCCGTCAGACGCGATTTGCCCCGGCAGAGCATATCCAGCGCCTTTTCATAGCTGCCGGTCAGATTGCTTTCAAATTCGCACTCGCCGATGGCGATGTCCCCCAGACCGTTGCCGGTCTTGCCGAGGGCCTTCTCCACGGGCACCCGGAACAGCCGGTAGAGGTTCCAGCCATGGGGTACCCACCGGCAGAAGTCCTTGCCGCCATTGAGAAGGCTGACGCTGTTGCCGGCGGCGTTGAAGCCGTCCTTCCAGGAGCCGGACTGCAGCAGCCGGGTCATCTGTGAGAAGGAGAGCAGCGTTTTCAGCAGGGAGCCCGATCCCCGGTGCGCGAGGGCGATGTCCAGATAGGCGAGGGACTCCTCGGCCTTGTGGCGGCGGGCATCCTGCTCGGGGGTGACCTGGGCGAAGTGCTTCAGCTCCTGATACCAGCTTTCGCTCTCCTGCTGATG